>JACQRN010000180.1 GCA_016206515.1 Planctomycetota bacterium
CGCCCCGGTCTTGAAGCGAATTCCGTTCCGGGGTACCCTTTCGGCCCCATGGGCGAGCCCTACGCTGTGTTCCGCGACGGTTCCCACCAGTTCCGCGTCCGTCCAGGGGATGTCCTGGATGTGGAGCGCCGGGACGCCGAGGAAGGGAGCCGGATCGCCTTCGGCGAGGTCCTGCTGTTGGGTGGTGGTGCGGGGACGCGGATCGGGACCCCCACCGTGTCCGGCGCAACCGTGGCCGCGGAAGTCGTGGGTCCGTTCCGCGGGCCGAAGGTGATCACGCACAACTACCGTCGTCGCAAGGATTCCCATGTGCGCCGTGGGCACCGGCAGGATTACACGCGTGTGCGGATCACGGGGATCGAGACCGGGGGGTAGGCGAATGGCTCACAAGAAGGGTGGTGGTTCCAGCAGCAACGGACGCGATTCGAACCCGCAACACCCCGGCGTAAAGGCGTATGGCGGCCAGTGGGTCGGCGCGGGGGCCATCATCCTTCGCCAACGGGGCACCCGGTTCCGCCCAGGCCGGTACGCGCGCATCGCCCGGGACGACACGATCTTCGCCACGGCGGCAGGGCTTGTCCGGTTCGCGATCGGGAACCGGATCCACATCGACCCCCTTCCCGAGACGCACGCTAGGCCTGCCGGCACGATATGAGAGCCCCCGCGATCCGGCGACTCTGCCTCGCTGCCGGCTCACTGTTGTCCGTGGTCCTCGCGGCGGGGATCGGATCCGCGGGTCCCGACGGGGGGCCGATCCGCATCGGCGTCGCGGGTCCGATGGACGGGGATCAGGGGAAGATGGGGCAGGACATCCTCAACGGCGCCCGTCTCGCGATCGACGAATGCAACGGGAGGGGCGGCGTTCTCGGCAGGAGGATCGAGATCGTCGAGGGGAACGACCAGCACGACCCGCGGCAGGCGAGGCAGGTGGCGGATCGGTTCCTCGATGCCGAAGTCGTCGGGGTGATCGGGCATTTCAACAGCGATTGCTCGATTCCGGCGTCCGATGTGTACGCGGAGGAGGGGGTCGTGCAGATCACGCCGGCCTCGACGAACCCCCGCTTTACGGACCGCGGCCTGGATACGGTTTTCCGGGTCTGCGGACGCGATGATCAGCAGGGTCGGGTCGCGGCGGACTTCGTCGTTGACGTTCTTGGAAAGCGGCGCGTGGCGGTCCTCCATGATCGCACGACCTACGGACAAGGGTTGGCGGATGCGTTCGCCGTACGTTTGCGTGAGCGGGGCGTGGAACCGGTTGCCGAGGAGGGGATCGTTCAAGGAGAGCAGGACTACCGGGCCGTCCTCGGCTCGGTGAAGCCCCACAATCCGGAGGTCCTTTTCTTCGGGGGGATCTACCGCGAGGGAGGGCTGATCGCGCGCCAGGCCCGCGAGCAGGGGCTGGCCGCGACCTTCCTGAGCGGGGACGGGGTGATCGACCAGACGTTCGTGGAGATCGCGGGTATCGAGGCCGCGGAGGGGAGTTGCTTCACGTTCACTCCGGATGTTCGGAACATGCCGTCCGCCGCTGAGACCGTGCGGACGTACGAGTCGCGGTTCGGCGAACTCGGTCCCTACTCGATCTACGGCTACGTCGCCGCCCAGGTGATGCTGGAGGGGATCCGGCGCGCGGGGGGTGTAGACGGCCTCGCGGTCGCGCACGTCCTGCGCGAGGGGACCTACGAGACCGTCCTCGGCCCGCTCTCGTTCGATGACAAGGGGGATACCCGTTCCGCGCCCTATGTCGTCTACGTCACGCGCGGCGGGAAGTTCGTGCAGCACACCGGCCTGGACGGTCGCCCCCTGGCCGGCCCGTAGCGCAACCCTTCCGCATCGTGGCCGACTTCCTGCAACAGACCGTCAACGGGCTGTCGCTGGGATGCGTCTACGCGCTCCTGGCGCTCGGGTACACGATGGTCTACGGCATCCTCCAACTGATCAACTTCGCGCATGGCGAGGTGTATATGGTGGGGGCGTACGCGGGGATCCTCGCGGCCGGGTGGCTCGTCGCGACGGGCTCCTCGGGCCTACTCCTGCTATCGTGCGTTTTTCTGTTCGCGATGGCGTACGCCGCGGTGGTGGGGCTGGCGGTCGAACGGATCGCCTACCGTCCGCTCCGGGACGCCCCCCGCCTGTGCCTGCTGATCAGTGCGATGGGGGTCTCCTTCTTCCTCCAGAACGCGGTGATGCTCACCCAGGGGAAGGGGGACAAGGTGTTTCCGCAGGAGGCGTATCCGGCGTTCCTGGATGGCGTGATTCCGGTCGCCGGGGCGACGATCGGCGTAAAACAGGTTCTTCTTGTTTCCTCGTCCCTGCTTCTGATGGCGTTCCTGCGCGTGTTGGTGCTTCACACCCGCACGGGGAGGGCGATGCGGGCGGTCGCGCAGGATCGGGTCGCGGCGGCGCTGGTCGGGGTGCGGATCGATCGCGTGGTCTCGATGACGTTCGCGATCGGCTCCGCCCTCGCGGGGGCCGCCGGGGTCATCGTGTCGCTCGAATACCGGCAGGTGGGGACGACACTCGGGTTCACCGCGGGGCTCAAGGCGTTCACCGCGGCCGTGCTGGGGGGGATCGGGAGCATCCCCGGCGCGGTGCTCGGGGGCGGCCTTCTCGGCCTGACGGAGACGTACACGGCCCGGTACGGCGCGAGCGAATACAAGGATGCCGTGGCGTTCGTGCTCCTGATCGCGGTGCTTCTCCTGCGTCCGACCGGGATCCTGGGGCATTCCCAGGCGGGACGGGCGTGACGGCGCGTAACGCGGCGATTCGCGCGGCCGGATGGGGGGGCGCGACCGGTCTCCTGGCGCTTCCGATGGGAGGCATGGCCGTGGCGCTCTGGACGGCGTGCTCGGCCGCCTCCTGGTGCGTCCTGGCTTCCGTTCTGGGGGCGGTGCCGTCGCCGAAGCGGATGCTCGCGTCCGCGGTCCCAGAGCATTGGCGCCTGACGGGTTCGCGGATCGTCGGGAGCCGGCGCGCGGGCACCTTCGCGTGGTTCGCCGCGGCGATCGGGGCGTGCGTGCTCCCCGCCCTGCTGGGGCGCGCCGAGACGAATCTCGCCGCGGACGTGCTGCTCTACATCATTCTTGCCCTCGGGTTGAACGTGACCGTCGGGGAGGCGGGACTGTTTGATCTGGGGTACGTCGCCTTCTACGCGGTAGGCGCCTATGCCTATGCGATCCTGTCGAGGGAGGGCGACGCGATCGTTGCGTGGTTGGGATGCGCTTCCCCATCGGCGGAAGGGATGCTCACCGCCCTCCGTGCACAGGGGATCGGATTCTGGGCGGCCCTGCCGGTCGCGGGTCTCGTTGCGGCGGCCGTTGCCGCGCTCGTGGGGCTCCCGGTGCTGCGCCTACGGGGCGACTATCTCGCGATCGCCATGCTGGGGTTCCAGCAGATCGTGCAGCGTTTCCTCGAAAACGAGGGGGCGCTCACCGGCGGTCCGAGCGGAATCGACGCACCGAGGCCAGCGTTCGGTTCGTTCACGTTCCGTACGCGCTCCGACCACTATTACCTGCGCCTGGCGGTCGTCGCGATCCTGATCCTCCTGCTTCGGCGGATCCTCTCCTCCCGCATCGGGCGCGCCTGGCGCGCGATCCGTGATGACGAGCTGGCGGCGCGGTCGATGGGGATCGACGTCCGGCGCGCCAGGATGCTCGCCTTCATGATCGGGGCGTTCTGCGCCGGCGTCGCGGGAGTGCTCTTCGCGGCGAAGCAGAATCGCATCACCCCGTCGAGCTTCGGCTGGCAGGAATCGATCATCGTGCTATCGATGGTGATCTTGGGGGGGCGTCGTTCCCTGGCCGGTGTCATCCTCGGGGCCGCCCTGCTGACGGTGCTCCCGGAGGCGCTGCGCGAGGTGCTTCGCGGGGCGCTTCGGGAGGGGTTCGAGGACTACCGGATGCTGATCTACGGGGCGCTCCTGGTCTGCATGATGGCGCTCCGTCCCCAGGGCCTGGCGGGACGCCGGGAGGCGTGCGGGTGATCGCCCCGGCGCATCCCCTCCTGTCCGTGGAGCGGCTCTCCGTCGCGTTCGGGGGGCTGCAGGCGGTCTCGAACGTGAGCCTGGAAGTTCCGTCCGGCGCGATCATTTCCCTGATCGGGCCGAACGGCGCGGGGAAGACGACCCTGTTCAACTGCGTGACCGGCTTTGTCGCCGCGTCCTCGGGCCGCGTGTGCTGGGAAGGGACGCCCGTCGGGGGGCTGCGTCCGGAGCGGGCCGCCTCCCTCGGCATGGCGCGTACATTCCAGAACCTCCGTCTCTTCGGCAGTATGACCTGCGCCCAGAATGTCCGGATCGGGACCCACCGACTGGAGAACGAGGGGCTCCTCGGCGCCGTGCTCGGGGGGCTCGCATGGAGGGGCAGGCGCGAAAGGATGGAACGGATCGTCCTCGAAGCGATGGCCTTCGTGGGCCTGGAGGGGGAGGCGGACCGGCCCGCGACGTCCCTCCCGTACGGGCTCCAGCGCCGCCTCGAGATCGCGCGTGCGCTGGCCTCGGCGCCGAGGCTCCTGCTGCTTGACGAACCCGCCGCGGGCATGAACCCCTCCGAGAAGCGCGATCTGGCCGGACTGGTCCGACGGATCCGCGACCGCGGCGTGACCGTGCTTTTGATCGAGCACGACATGCCCGTCGTCATGGACCTCTCCGAGAGGATCTACGTCCTGGACCACGGTGAATTGATCTGCGAGGGCGCCCCCGCGGCCGTTCGCAGCGATCCGCGCGTCGTCGAAGCCTACCTGGGCAAGGCTTAGCGCAGTATCTCCTCCCATCCCCGGTCACCGATGCGAGGCCAGGGGGAGGCGATCGGGATCGTCACGGCGGCATAGAGGCTCCACTTTCCGGAGTCCGTGTCATGTCCCCAGCCCGCGCCGGTCTCGACGCGGAAGGTCCCGAAGTCCCTGCGAAAACCCGCCCGGTTGTGCGCAACATGCCGGTCGAGGGAAGCGACCTGGCGGAAAGGGCTCGATGCGCCCTCCACCTGGAGGGTCCACTCGGTCCGCAGGGGGTCGCGCCAACCGATCCCTGCGTCCCAGCTCCAGACATCGCCCAGCGGCTCGTCGGTAGGGAACGCCTGCCCGGTTCCCACCGACGTCACGCCCCCCTGGAGGTGGATCCAGAAGGGGCCCAGGGGCCGGCTCATCTGAAGCGCGGTGGCGACATCATGGCTGCCGGTGTCGACGAGGTCGTTGTGACCGCCGATCGGCAACTTCAGCAGGAATACCGCGCCGAAGACGGCGTCCTCGAGGAGGGTCCCCTGGAACGTATCGAGCTCCGGCAGGGTCGTCTTCGCCCGGAGGACCACGCGCGAGGGGCTGGAGGAGATGTCCCCATCGGGGATGAGGTTCGTGTTTCCCCTCTGGAGGCGGAGGTTGCCGTCCCAGCTCGCCCCGGTCACCTCCGCACTCGCCTCCCAGTCCGGGGAAAGGCGCCCTCCGATCGCCGCGGTGAGGCTGTAGAACTCCGCCTCCAGGTCCATTTGAACGTTGTTCCGATCCCGGCGTCCGTGATCGCGGTCCACCTGGAAGGAAAGGCGCGTCCACCCCTCCTCGACCGGCAGGTGGGCCCCCTCAAAGCGCGGGACCATCACCATCCCGTGCATCGCGGCGTGCGGGTCCGCCCCGAGCGGCGCGACGGGCCCCTTCGCGCCGGACTGGGGGAATACGGACACCGGTGCCGCGCCCCAGGCCAAGCATGCGAGGACGGCACACAGTCCGCTGCCGTCGCGGGTCATCGGGCAAGAGTGTAGCCGCTTGGCCGAGCCCCGCGGTGGCGCCTATAATCGTGGCGTGGCGCGAGGCCTCAAAGGGTGGGTTCGGCTGGCGTTGGGCTCCTTCCTGCTCTCCGCGGCGGCGTGCGAGGGGCTTGCGGACGACCCCCTCTCCCTCGCCCGGGAAGCGGCCTCCACCGAATATGCGCTGCGGTACGCGGAGGCCTCCCACCGGGGAGGGCTCGGCGACCTGCATGTCATCCCCGCCCTCATACGGAACCTGACGGAGCCGGACGCGCTGGTCCGCG
>JACQRN010000181.1 GCA_016206515.1 Planctomycetota bacterium
GTCGTCACATGCCCGACCGGGGGCGGGCATGAAGCCCGCCCTACCGTTACGGAGGGGCCTACCGCGCCGGGATATGGTCCGCGAAACGCAGGTCCACGTACTGCTGGACGCGCACCCAGACGCGCGGGTCGGCGAGCGCCTCCTCGAGGCGGTCGAGCTGCTCGTCCAGGGGGAGCCGACCAGGCCCCTCGCCGTGGCTGAAACGCAGTTCCTTCCCCTCCCGTGTGACCACGACGATCTGCGGCCCGGCGGTCTCCGGGGAAAGGGACCCCACGCGGACGACCGCGACGCCCAGACCCGTCCTGCGCGAAGCGAACCCTCGCGCGCGATACGCCTCGAGCACCCGGAGCGCCACGCGGAGCCGCTCGTCCCCCCACGCAACGCCGGGGGCCGGGGCGCCTCCCCGGACGCCATGGATCGACGGCAGGTCGAGCCCCTCCGCATAGATCGCGGGAGGGAGTACGACCCCCACGCGATCGACCAGCCGTTCCCTCCCCCCCTGCACGACGCGCGCCGCCGGGAGCCGGGCCTGAAGGTCGAACGCGATCGCGACCCCCTCCCCCTCGAACCGGTACGACACGCGCCGGACCTCGTGGATCCACGGGAGCCCCGCTGCCCGCTCCGCGATCTCCCCGAGGATCCCCCGCTCGTGGATCGACCGCCCCCGGAACGGCCTCAGGGCGGACTCCAGGTCCGAGCGGATCCCCTCCTCGCGGAGCTCCGGGGCGAGGGCCGCCAGGCGCACCCCGTGCGCCCCGATCCTCGCCCCGTCCCTCGCCCGGACGGTCCGGTCCATGCCGAGATAGAGCCCGAGCAGGAGCAGGGCGAATGCGGCTGCGCGCCACGGCATCGCGGCCAGGGCGCGGCGCCCCCCCCCACGCAAGAGCCCTGCGAGCCGGGCCCCGAGGCCGGAAAGGTTCAACGTCCCCTCCGCGATAGCGCCAGGGCCAGAAGCCTCTCGCACAGGCGCGCGTAGGGGAGCCCCGCCTCCGCGGCCGCCTTCGGCAGAAGGGACGTCGGGGTCATTCCGGGGAGCGTGTTCACCTCCAGGATCACGGGTGTCCCTTCCGGGGTGACAATCGCGTCGACGCGCCCGACATCGCGGCACCCCAGAACCCCGAACGCAACCCGCGCGGCGGCGACGACCGCCCCCGCCGACGGCAGGTCGGGCCCCACGACGTAGGTCGTCCGGGGATCCGCGTACTTGGCCTTGGTATCGTAAAAACCGGCCGCCGGCTTGAGCTCCACGAGCGGCAGCCACTGTTCCCCGACCACCCCGGCGGTCACCTCGCGCCCCCGGAGGAACGGCTGGATCAGGGCATCCGCTTCGAACACCCAGGCTGTCTCCAGCGCCTTCCCGAGCCGTCCGGCCTCCTCGACCCGCGTCATCCCATACGAGGAGCCCTGCGTCCTGGGCTTCACGATCCAGGGAGGGGGGAACGGGATCGCCCCGATCCGTTCCCCGTGCGTCGCGACGATCGTCTGGGGTACGGCCAGCCCCGCCGACGCGAACCGGTGTGCGCTTTCCTGCTTGTCCATCGCCAATCGGGACGCCTCCGGTCCGCTCCCCGTATACTGCAGGCCGAGCCGTTCGAGGTCCGCCTGGATCCCCCCGTCCTCCCCGTACGTCCCGTGCAACGCCAGGAAGGCGGCCTCCGTCCCTTCGGGGAGATCCGGCAGGCGCGCCTCGCGGACGTCGACCTCGCGGGCGTCATACCCGAGCCCCCGCAGCGCCTCCGCCACGCCCCGGCCCGACACGAGGGAGACGTCCCGTTCCACGGAGGGGCCCCCGTAGAGGACAGCGACGACGCCCCGGACAACAGGCTCCATGCCCCCTAGTAGTCGGCATCCCGCGTCGTTGTCTGTCGTCCCGAGGAGCCATCGATCCGGCATAGGGCGACGAGGGACCCGTGTTGGTCGTCCGGGCACACAGAGGTCCCTCGGGCCCGGACAACCGGCCCTCGGAACGACACAAGATCACTTCGTCGCGTCGAGCACCGCGTAGATCGCGCGGTCGGCCGCGCCCTCGCGGCGCGACCCGCGCAGGCGGGGCCGGTCGCGCGCGACGTCGACGCGCGATAACGCCCCGCGCAACTCGGCGACCGACGCCACGGCGACGTTCCCGACCGCCTCGAGCGCGTCCCCGGCCTGGAGCCCAGCCTTCGAGGCCGGGGAATCCATCGAGACGGCGGTCACCCGGACCTTCCCCCCCTGGTCCTCCACCACGAACCCGTACGTCGTGAACACCGCGTCCGGATCCGCGCCGAGCGCCACCGTGATCGAAACCGGCGCGGGCTCCCCCTTGCGCGCCACGGCGAGCCGCACGCGCGCCCCGACGCCGTGCTCGGCCAGGAGCGCCCGCAGGTGCTGCGAATTCTCTATGACGACATCCTCCACGCGCAGCAGGACGTCCTGCGCGCGCACGCCGGCCGCCTGCGCCGGGGAGGAAGGGGTCACCGCGTCGACGCGGCACCCCTCGATCCGGCGCAGTCCGTACTCCCGGGCGATCGTCTGGTCGATGTCGGTCAGCGCCACGCCGAGGTAGGTCCGCGACGAGATCCCCCCCTCCACCAGGGACTCCATCACGGAGCGGCAGAGGTTGACCGGGATCGCGAACCCGAGCCCGGCCGACTGCGCCCCGCCGTTCGGCGCGCGGGCCCCCATGATGAACGTGTTGATCCCGATCACCCGCCCCTCCAGGTCGGCGAGCGGCCCGCCCGAGTTCCCCGGGTTGATCGCCGCGTCGGTCTGGATGAAGTTGCGGTACTCCGTGCTCCCGGTGGAGCGGTTGATCGCCGAGACGATCCCGGTCGTCACCGTGAACCCCAGCCCCATCGGGTTCCCTACCGCGACCACCTTCTGCCCCACCTCGAGCGCGTTGGAATCCCCCATCGCGGCCACCGGCAGGTCGCGGCTGCCGGGGATCCGGATCACCGCCACGTCGGTCGCCGGATCGGCCCCGACGAGCGTGGCGTCGAACTCGCGCCGGTCCTCGAGCTGCACGCGGATCGTCCGCGCCCCCTCGACGACGTGGGCGTTGGTGAGGATCGTCCCGTCGCGGTCCACGATCACCCCCGACCCGAGACCGCGGTTCGGGACCGACTGGCCGTTGACCACCTGCATCCCCTTGTCGACCGAGATGAAGACGACCGACGGCCGGACGCGGCGCACCGGCAGGAGGTACTCGTCCGGGTGCGCCAGCGCGGAGGAGGCGAGCGCGATTCCAAGGCACAGCCCCCACGCGATCCGCTTCATGCCGCCCCCCTTTCGTACCGCAGGACGAGGGAATCCCCGTACGACCGCTCGTCCCCCAGGACGAGCCCCGGGACCTCCGGCCGGAGACCGGACCTCCGCTCCACCCGCAGCCAGACCCGCCCCTCCGCCGCCAGGACCCCCACCTGCGCGACCCGCTGGAGCGCCTCCGAAATGATCGTACGCCCCTCCGTGGAACCGCACCAGGCGAACGGGGGATCGAAGAGAACCTCGTCCCAGGACGCCTCGCCGCGCGGGATGGCCTGAGGGTCCTCGACGCGGGCGTGAACGACACCCCCCCCGATTCCACGCCCGCCCCGGAGAGGTTCCTCCGGATCGTGTCGCAGGCGGCGCGAGAGGCCTCCACGAACCGCGCGTGCGCGGCGCCCCGGCTCAACGCCTCGATCCCGAGGCATCCGCTCCCGGCGCACAGGTCGAGGACGCGCGCGCCCGCCAGGTCCCCGATCCGGTCGAACAGCGACTTCCGGATCCGGGCGAGGGGCGGCCGCACGTCCTTCCCCCCCGGGACCTCAAGCGTGCGCCCCCGCGCGGAGCCGCCGAGAATACGAAGGCTCATCTTGCCCGGATCGCCCGGCTCCGAAGCAGGTGGTGATAGTGCCCCGCGAACCGGTGCGCCTCGTCGCGGACGTGCTGCAACAGGCGAAGCGCCGGCGCGTGTCGCGACAGCCGCAACGGCCCCCCGCCGAGCCGGTGGATCTCCTCCTCGCGCTTGGCGAGCCCGAGCGCCGTGACCCCCTTCACACCGAAGGAGTCGAGAACCGCGGTGGCCGCGTTGAGCTGGGACCTTCCGCCGTCGACGAGAAGAATATCCGGGAGGGCGGCCCCCTCGGCCAGGAGCCTGCGGAAGCGCCGCCGCACGACCTCCGCGATCATCGCCGGGTCGTTCATCCCTTTCACCGTGCGGATCCGGAACCTGCGGTAGCCGGACTTGTCCGGGATCCCGCCGGCGAACCGGACGAGCGACCCGACCGACGCCTCGCCGTGGACGGTCGCGATGTCGACCCCCTCGACGACGCGCGGCTCGCTCTCGAGCCCGAGGATCTCGCGCAGCTGCCCGAGCCCGTCCGCGGGACGCAGGAACGGCGCGGCCGCCTCGGCGGCGTTGGAGAGGGGGCCCCGCCTGTCCAGCGACTCTAGCGCGCGGATCCGGTCGCGCCACTCTGCCGCTTCCTCGTACCGCAGGGCTGCGGAGGCGTCCTTCATGCGCTTGCGGAAATCCGGCAGGAGGGCCGACCGGTCCCCCTCCAGGAACCGAACGAGCCCACGGATGTCCCGCGCGTACGCCTCGGGGGAGATCGACCCGTTGCACGGCGCAGTGCAGCGCTGAATTGAATAAAGGAGGCACGGCCGGAAGAAGCGCCTCTTGGGATCGTCCGGGTCGATGTCGATCTCGCACGTCCGGAACCGGAAGACCGGTTGGAGGAGCGCCAGAGAGCGGTTCAGCCCCCCCGCGTCGACGAACGGACCGAACTCCCGGTCCCCCTTGCGCGGAGGATCGCGCGTGACGGCGACGAGCGGGTACGGATCGCCGCTGATCCGCAGACGCGGGAACGACTTGTCGTCCAGCAGCATCCGGTTGTATCGCGGCCGCATCTCCCTCACGAGCCGCGCCTCCAGGAGCATCGCCTCGACTTCCGACGCGGCCGTGCGCGCCTCGACCGATCGCGCCTGCGAGACCATCCTCGCGATCCGCGGGTCCTCCGGGACCCCGTGCAGGTACGACCCGACCCTCTGCCGCAGCGACCGCGACATCCCGACGTACAGCGCCATCCCTCGCCCGTCCCGGAAGACGTAGACCCCGGGGCGGCTCGGCATCCGCCGGACCGCCTCGCGGAGCCGCCGCATCCGCGTCCCGTCGCGTGTCACGGAGGCGATTCTACGCGAGGTGAGGATCCGCGCATTGCCGCCCGCACGATGCCGCGCGTACGATAGGGCAGGGAGACTTGAGCATGCGCCAACTCCAATACCGCGTCGTCCGGCCGAAGCTGCGGAAGAACCTCGCGGTCGTGAAGCTCAAGGGGTTCATCAATGCGGCGTCGATCCAGGAGTTCGAGTCGATGCTCGACGAGCTCCTCCTCGAGAAGCGGCTCGACGTCGTCCTCGACTTCAACCAGGTCGGGTACGTCAACTCCACCGGGATCAGCGCGATCGTCAACTACCACCACTCCTGGCGCGCCAAGGGGGACGACCTGGCGCTGATCCGCGTCCACCGCTCGGTGGCGGTCGTGATGCACCAGCTCGGACTCACGCCGATCGTCCCGATCCTGAAGGACGAGCAGGAGGCGCTTGACTACCTGGAGCGCGCCACCTCCGGCGCGCGGGTCCACGCGACGTTCGAGGACTGGCTCGCCAAGCGCCGGGGGACGCCGGGGGACGCCGCGAAGTCGCCGTACCTCCTCCCGCTGGCGCGGACCCAGCCGATCGAGATCCCCGCGAACCTGTCGGTGCTGATCATCGAGCCAACACCGGACCCGTTCACCGATGTCCTCGAGCGCAGACTCAAGAAGCGCCGCGCGGCGGTCCGGCTCGTCCACGACTGCGTCGAGGCGCTTCGGATCTTCGATCAGGTGAACCCCTCGGTGATCATCCTGCGCGACTCGGTCCCGCAGGCGGACGAGTTCCTCGCGAAGATCAAGGTGGAGCGGGGCAAGTCGCTCGCCTCGGTGATCAAGGTCTGCACGCCGAGGGAGAAGGAACTGGCGCCCCCCGAGTTCAAGATCTGGGAGAACGACTCGTTCGCGGAGCCGTTCGAGATCCAGGAACTGTTCACGCTGACCGAGCACGAGTTGCGGCGCGTCCCGCAGGACCGCAAGATCGTCCTGCACCACACCCGGTTCCAGTTCCGCACGACCGACCTGAACCTCGAGCGCGCCCACAAGCTGTCTCACGACCTCGTCCACCGCTCGGGGCTGCCGGAGGACCAGGCCCAGGCGATGACGGCGGCCGTCAAGGAGGCGATCGACAACGGCGTGCGCCATGGCCACCGCTCGAACCAGAAGAAGGTCGTCGACGTCACGTTCCTCCTCGACCGGGAGAAGATCCTGGTGACCGTCGAGGATCAGGGGGAGGGGTTCGACTACCGCTTCTACGTGGACCAGCTGCGCGACGAGGACGCCTACGTCCGCGCGCGGAAGGTCCACGAGTCCGGCCGTCGCGGCGGGCTGGGGATCCTCCTGATGTACCGCTGCTGCGACAAGATCGAGTACCTCGGGCGCGGGAACATCGTGCGCCTGACGAAGCTCCTGCGGAAACCCTCCGCCGCAGCCGCCCCGACTGCCCCCGCACAGACCAAGCCCGCCGCCGGGAAGCGGAGCGCGTAGGTCGGCCGAACACCCCACGATGTTTCGTCCTGCGCGAGGCGCGATGCATCCGGCGCAAGTATTCGGACCGGCCCCATTGGGATGTAGGCGTTGGGATTTTGGATTTGGGATTTCACTTTTCTGTCCCCCCCCTCCCGTATCCTCCGTGCCGATGGCACGAACGCGCGATGCCCATGTCTGCTCGGCGTGCGGGGCATCCGCCCCCCGCTGGGCCGGGCGATGCGGCTCGTGCGGGGAGTGGAACACGCTCGCGCCGACGCGCGCCCCCTGCCCGGCCGGTACGGACCGCCCGGTGCCGATCGATCAGGTCGACGGGGCGGACGCCTCGTCCGTCCCGACCGGGATCGGGGAGTGGGACCGCGTCCTGGGGGGAGGGCTCCCGTCGTCGGGGCTCCTCCTCCTCGCGGGAGAACCCGGGATCGGGAAGTCGACGCTGGCGCTGCAGGTCGCGGCATCCGCGGCGCGCGGCGCGGACATCCTGTACGCCTGCGCGGAGGAGTCGCCGGCCCAGGTGCGGCGGCGCGCCGAGAGGCTTGGGGCCCTCCCGTCACGGCTCCTGCTATCGGCCCCGAGGGACATGGCGGAGCTCGCCGCACAGGTCGCCCAGACCTCTCCGGCGCTCGTCATCGTCGATTCGGTCCAGTCCCTCGCCGACCCGGGGGAGGCCGCCTCGGGGAGCGCCTCGCAGGTGCGAGCGTGCGCCGCGGGGTTGGCTCCCCTTGCGCGGCGGGAAGGGCGCACCGTCCTCCTCGTGGGGCATGTGACGAAGGAGGGCGCAGTCGCGGGACCGCGGACCCTCGAGCACCTCGTGGACGCTGTGCTCTTGTTTGAAGGGGAATGCAAAGGGGAACGGGGCGGCCCGACGCGGGTCCTGCGCGCGCTGAAAAACCGCTTCGGCTCCACGGAGGAGATCGGCCTGTTTCGGATGGAGGAGGACGGGCTGCACACGGTCGACGACCCTTCCGCCCTCTTCCGCTCCCGGCGCGGGGAGGGCGCCCCCGGGAGCGCCCTGACGGTCGCCATGGAAGGGCGGCGCCCCCTCCTTGTGGAGATCCAGGCGCTCACCTCCCCCGCGCGGCTCTCCCACCCCGAACGGCGGGCGTCCGGGATCGATCCGGGCCGACTCCCGCTCCTGCTGGCGGTCCTCGAGCGCCACGCGGGGCTGCCGGTCACCGGCCTCGACTGCTTCGTGAACGTCGTCGGGGGGCTTCGCCTGGCCGAGCGATCCTGCGACCTCGCCGTGGCGGTCGCGATCGCCTCCGCGTACCTGGGGGTCCCCCACCCTTCCGACGCCGTCGTCCTCGGGGAGGTGGGCCTGACCGGGGAGGTGCTTCCCGTGCCGTCGCTTCCGCGGCGGCTCCAGGAAGCCTCCCGGCTCGGCTGCCCGCGGGGCACGGTCCCCTCGCAGGACGGCGCGCAGGCACGCGCCGGCTATACGGGCGTCGCGCGGCTCGCGGCGGCGCTGCGGCCGCTTCTTCCCGAGATTCCCACAATTCCCGGCGCGGATGGCGCGGGACGCCTCCGGGAAACCGGATGAAGGAACCCCCCACGCCCCCCCCCTCGCCGTTGATCCGCCTGCGGGGCGCTGGTACCGTGCGGGTGTGCCGCGCAGAA
>JACQRN010000185.1 GCA_016206515.1 Planctomycetota bacterium
GCGTGGGACGGGCAGGTGGTCCTGGCGCGCGCCGAGGATCTTGCGACGCCCGACATCACGCTACGTGCCGAACTTCAAACGGGGCTGGACGGCGTGTCGGACGCCCATCTGCCGACGGGACAGCCGGTCGTCGACGCGCGCGGCCCCTCCGTGTTCGATCCGTCGCAGATCGGCCGCCGGTTCTTCGTCAACGGTCAGATCCTCCCCCAGGCGGGACTCTCCCCCTGGGGATGGAGGGTGGAGAACTCGACCAACAGCGGCCTGCGATTCCCATGCTGGGAGCGGTACGGCTTCGTCGGCTACGACGCGTCGCTCCCGCCCGCGGAGAACAACCTGTCCCTCTTCACGGATGGATCGATCGAATGCTGGGTCCGTCCCGTCTGGCGGCCTGCCGATGCGACCCAGTGCGGCCAGACCGTCTGGCACCTCCACTTCGGCACTCCGAACAAGATGAGACTGCAGGTGCAAGACGCAGACTGCGTCGTCGGCATCTTCTACTACGACGGGGGGTTTCGCACAAAGTCGATCCGATTTCCCTTGACGTCCCTCCCGGTGGATTGGGACGAGCCCCGGCGGTGGCATCACCTCCGCGTCACATGGCGGCACGAGGCGGGCAGTGCCATCGTCAGTCTCTATGCGGACGGGATCCAGACGCCCGGGTCCCCGGCGGACCCCATCCCTTCTACGGCCTTCCCGTCCCAGCGTGCGAGCCCGGCAGAGTGGACGCCTCTGGAACTGAGTTTCCTGACCGAGGATGCATCGAGTCTGATGTCCGCCCCGTCGCACCCGATGGTATTCCTCGGAAGCCTGGGGCGTCTCGCGGTCTCCTCGCGCGGGGATCTGGGGGATTTCCCCCCCACTTCGATCTGCGAGCCGTCCGATGTGAGCCTGGAGCCGTTCTCCGCGGAGGGACCTGATCTCGCGCGGTTTGAGTCGGCGCCGATCCCCCTGCCCCTGGGAAGCGTGCTGGAATCGGTCGCCTGGACGGGGTACCTCGCGGAGGGAAGCAAGTTGTACCTCTCGGTCGATCCGGGGGACGGGGTCTGGCGGCCCCAATGGACCTGGGATGGAACCTCCTGGGTCTGGCCCGCCTGGGCGGATACCGACGGGGCGCCCATCCCGCTCGGGATCCGGCTGGACACGGAGACGGATCCCGCGGGGAATCCCGGGAAGGCGCTCGTGCGGTATCGGACCGTTTTCACGACCCGCCCAGGTGCGACGACGGTTCGCGAGGGGCCGATCCTGGATGACGTGACGCTCACGTACACCCTTCCCGGGGGGCCCACCCTCCTGCGCTATCGATCGGACGGCGGGGAACCGGACTGATGCGGACCGTCGCGGCGTTTCCGGTTCTGCTTCTCCTGGCGACGCTCCCGGATCTGGCGCTCGGGGAGGAGCCGGGCGCGACCCTGCGTGCGGAGGCGGCCCGGGCCGCCTCGGGGATCGCCGTCTCGCTCGAGGCGGAGAGACTTCCAGGGACGGTGGAGGGGGGGATCGTCGTCGCCTACCTGTCGTACCGGGGCCGCAGGATCCGCGATACGGACCGCCTGATGCGGGTGCGCGAGGGGCGGCTGGCCGGGACCCTCGGACCGTTCCCCCCGGCGGGAGATGGATTCCTGCCCGCGGCGACGTACGGCGTCGTGGTCGCGGTGCACGGGGTGTGCGCCGCCCAGAGGGGGGAGGTGCTCTGTACCGCGTCGTTCCGGCTGGGGGAGGCCGCGGACGAAGCACGGGAGGACCGGGAGTCGGTCGCCCGGCTGGCGAAACGGGTGGCGACCGCCCGCCGCGTGCATGGGGAGGTGCGGGGACGGATTGCCGAGATCGAAGCCGCGCTCCGGGCACAACAGGAGGAGGGGATCCCGTTCGACAACCGGCGTTTCCAGGCCGGGTGGACGCGGGATGCGCAGGGGTGGTTCGCGCAGGTGTACGCGATCGAGAACGAGAACAACCTCGAACTCTCCGGGTGCAGGATCCAGCGCCTGACCCGTTCGAACTACCTCTGCGCGGAGGTTTCGCCTCTGTTCCGCTGGGTCATCCGGGATCTCGCGGCTCCCCATCGGCTTCCCGTCCCGGACCCCGCGCGGAAAAACCTGGATCTCCGGTACGCGGAGATGACCCCGGAGGAGCGCGAGGCGTGCCTGCTGGATCACCTGGCCCGCGCGGGGCGCGTCCTGGAGGAGGGGATCCCCGACCCGCAGGTCCTGCGTTCGCTTCTGGCGGAGGCCGGGCGGCTCGCCGATCTCCTGGACGATCTGCGCGCGTTCCTGGCGGATCCGTCGCCGCGCGCGCCAGGTACACACGCGCCGGAGGAGGAGCCGACGCCCGCTCCCGGCGACGCCGTGTGGTGGAGCCGTTGGGAAGAGGACCTGGCGGCGTTGCGCGCCCGCCTGGAGGTTTTCGAGCGGTCCGAGGAGTTCCTCGCGGACTTCGCGAGCGTGCGCGTCCGCCTCGCGCCTCTGCGCAAGGGGCTCGCGGATTGGGCGAACTTGCTGCGGTCCCGCGCTGCGCCCCTCCCGGAAACGGCGGCACCGGCCCCCTCCTCCTGGGAAGAGGTCGACGCCCTGGGCGACGCGTTCCGGGCGCTGCTGGCGGAGACCCTCGGGCTGCTCTGACCAAGCCCCGGGGCGATGCTGTCGTCACCGGCGTCGACAGGATCCGCGGGCATGAATGCCCGCGGGAGCGCAGCGAAGGGAACCTACCCGAACGGCGTCAGCCAGTCCGCGTGGCCGGTCAGGAGCGCGGCGACGTAGATCCCGTTGTTGAGGGCGTGCGCGGCGATTCCCGGTCCCAGCGAGCGCGTCCGGATGTAGAGCCCCTGCAGCAGGAACCCGAACACCCCGATCGGGACCACGACGCACAGAAGAGGCGCGCCCAAGTCGCCGAAGGAGGGGCCTCCCCCGACCGCCTCCACCTCGAGATGGCACGTCGCGAACATAAGCGACGCCCCGATCCACGCCATGCGGCTCCCCGCGTACCGGAGCAGGGTCTGATATGCGAAGAAACGGAAGAGGAACTCCTCCAGGAGCGGCGCGACGACGACCGCGAGGACGATCAGGGCCGCGGCGTCCACTCCGGCGCCGGCGGTCCCGGCGCGCACGCCGGCCCCCGTCTCCTCCAGGATATGGCCCAGCATCTGGCGGGGGACGGACCAGCCCAGTCCGTGCGCCGCCACCTGGCAGGCGAGGTCGACCGGAAGACACAGGGCGACGACCAGAATCGCCCAGGCCCACGCCCGGGGCGCGTGAGGCGACCGCACCCCCGCCTCGGAGAGTGGGTACCCCCTGCGCAGGAACACCATCCAGACGATCGGTCCCGCCACGCACAGGAGCAGCGCCGTCTGGACGAGCAGGAGCATCAGCCCCTGGGCCCCCTCCCAGGGCGGCGCCGGGACGATCTCCCCGCGGCCCAGGCGGGGCCCCACCCACGGGGCGGCCAGGAGCATCGTGAGGATCGCGCAACAGAGCGCGGCGCCGACGGCGATGCGCACGCAGTCCAGGAGCCCCCACGGGATTTCCGGACGGACCGGGTGCCTCGATATGCGCAGGAGCAGGAGCCCCTCGGCGATCAGGCCCAGCGCCAGGAGGGGGATCCAGACCCAGAGCGAGAGCCCCGTCACGGCGCGCCCTTCCGCCCCCGGAGGCACGTGACGACGCCGCCGCAATAGCGGTCCGTGCCGACCTCCCCGAATCCCGCCTCCCGCATCCACGCCTCCCACGCGGCGGCGCGCGGGACGCTCCTCATCGATGTGGCAAGGTAGCCGTACGCCCCGGTGCCGCTGACCAGCGAACCGACCGGAACGAGGAAGCAGCGTTCGTACGCCGCGTAGAAGGGGCGCATCCAGGGGGAGACGTCGTTCGTGAACTCGAGGAGCACGAACGCGCCGCCGGGCGCGAGGATCCGGTGCGCCTCCAGGACCCCCGTCCGCCCGTCGACGAGATTGCGGGCACCGAACGCCATCAGGACGGCCGCCGCGCACCCGTCGCGCAGAGGGAGCCGCAGGGCATCGGCGCAGACGTGCGTCCCGCGGCGTCCGCGACCGGCCTCCCGGGCGCGGCGCAGCATCGGCTCGCAGAAGTCCGTCCCCACGACCAGGCGGTCCGGCCAACGCCGCCGCGCGAGCGCCTGGAAGTCCCCGGTGCCGCTACAGACGTCGACGACCGCCCCGGCGGGGATCGCGTTGATCCCCCCCAGCGCCTTTCTCCGCCACCGCTGGTCCTGGCGCAGGGAGAGCACACGGTTCAGAAGGTCGTACCTCGGCGTGATCGATGCGAACATCGAACGGACGGCGGCGGGGTCGGGCCCCGTCGCCGTGCCGCCCCCCACACTCATGGGGAGCGGCCGCCCGGCGCGGAAAGACCGTAGGAGGCCCAGCGGGCCGCAACGCGCTCGACGACCTCCGGGGACATCCGGATCGGGTCGGGCCAGGGGCGGACGACCCCCTCCCCCGGCAGCTTCGCGGTCGCGTCCAGACCGATCTTGGAGCCGTACCCGTCGTACGGCGCGGCGTGGTTGAGGGTGTCGAACTGTCGAACCCCGGGTGCCATGCAC
>JACQRN010000186.1 GCA_016206515.1 Planctomycetota bacterium
GCGCCGTCCCCCCCGTCGCCGGCGGACACTTGCAGGACGGCTTCGTCGATGAACATCCTTCGTAGTGTAGGACACGAGGGGCCCCGCAGGGACAACGTAGCCAGGGAAGACACACTCCTCCGATCCCTGGAACTCCGTGCCACGATCTCCGGTCCCCGAATGATGGATACTACGGCGAGCACGAACCGTCTTGCGGTCGCCCTCCTTGTCGTGATTGTTGTCGGCGGAGCAGCCGTGTGGTGGTGGGTCTATCCGCAGATGCGCATCGCGGCGATCATCGCCGATACGCGAGAACAGATCGCTCGTGGGGACCTCCACGAGGATTTCGCACTCGTGAACTATGCGGTCAACGACAAGAGATTGGCGTCCATTGCGGAAGGGGAGATCGAGACCTTGCTCTTGTCAGGAGACCCGATCGACTACGCAACCGCTCTTGATGTGTCCTTCTGCAGGCATCACTTCAGCGGGCCCTTCATCAAGCACCACAGGCAATTCATTCGAGACAGTGTCCGACACCTGGAGTGCGAGCACGCCATCATGCCTGGTTTGCGTGTATGTGATAATGCACTCAGGATGCTCACTCGCTATTTGAAGCGCACTTGGGGTGATGTGGATCCGGATGAGGAACTCGCGCGATTGACAGACGACCCCATAGAGCGCGAAGCAGCGCTGGGCCAGTGGCGATCCTTCCTGGTGGAATTGGAAGCACGATTGGGTGCGGAGAGCGAGAGTGGTCAATGATTGCGCGAGCGACCCTCCCCGGGGCCCGCCCGTAGGCGCGTCAGGCGCGCAGGCCGGATCGCCGGGAGCTCGCTAGGAGCGCAGGCCCCCACTCCCGATGGATCTCTCCCCAGCCCCCGAATTTCAGCCGGGTTGAATATGCATGGGCCGGAGCGACGACGCGAGCGACCTGGCGATCCGAGCCGAGCACCGGCGCCGTAGGGCGGGCCCCGGGGAGGGACGCCCGACGGGGATCAGCCCCGAGCCATCGCCCGACAGATCGCCTCCCCCATCTCGCGGGTTCCCACGGCGGTGGGGTCGTCGCGGTTCTCCTTCAGGTCGTAGGTGACGTGCTTTCCCTCACGGATCACCTTGGCGACGGCGCTGTCGAGGCGGTCGGCGGCCTTCTCCTCGCCGATGTGGCGCAGCATCAGGACGCCAGATAAGATCACGGCGCACGGGTTCACCTTGTTCTGGCCGGCGTACTTCGGGGCGCTCCCGTGGGTCGCCTCGAAGATCGCGCCGCGCTCGCCGATGTTCGCGCCGGGGGCGACCCCCAGGCCGCCGATCAGCCCCGCGCACAGGTCGGAGAGGATGTCGCCGTAGAGGTTCGGCAGGACGATCACGTCGTACAGCTCGGGCTTCTGCACGAGCTGCATGCACATGTTGTCGACGATGCGGTCCTCGAACTCGATGTCCGGGTACGACTTCGCGACCGCCCGGGCGACCTCCAGATACAAGCCGTCGGTGAACTTCATGATGTTCGCCTTGTGGACCGCGGTCACCTTCTTCCGCTTGTTCTTGCGCGCGTACTCGAAGGCGCACCGGACGATCCTCTCGCTCCCCTCCGGGGAGATCGGCTTGATCGAGATCCCCGAGGACGGGCGGATCTTCTTCCCCGACTCCTTCTGGGAAACCTCGATGATCTTCCGGGCGCCATCGCTCCCCGCCTGGAACTCGACACCCATATAGAGGTCCTCGGTGTTCTCCCGAACGACGACCAGGTCGATGTTCTTGTACCGGCTGCGGACCCCCTCGTAGGAGCGGCACGGCCGGATGCAGGCGTACAGGTCGAACTGCTGGCGCAAGGCGACGTTCACGCTGCGGAATCCGGTCCCGACCGGGGTCGTGATCGGCGCCTTCAGGGCGAGCCCCGTCCTCTCGATGGAGCGGAGCAGCTCGTCCGGGAGCGGGGTCCCCTTCACCTTCATGATGTCGACCCCGGCCTCCTGGACGTCCCAGTTGATCTTCACGCCGGTCGCGTCGATGCAACGCCGGGAGACCTCGGCGAGCTCCGGCCCCGTCCCGTCCCCCCGGATCAGCGTCACGCTTCGGGTCATATCGCAAGAGTATAATCCGGTCGTGGCGGATACAAACGAGGCGGTTCTCGTCGCTTGGGGGCGCACCCCGGTCGGGCGGTTCCTCGGGGCGCTCTCGGACCTCGCGGCGCCGGACCTCGCCGCGTCTCTCGTGCGGCACCTGGTCTCCGTCCTCGACCTGAAACCGGAGGAGGTCGACGAGGTGATCCTCGGCACGGTCGTACAGGCGGGGCAGGGGCAGAACCCCGCGCGGCAGGCCGCTCTGCGCGGGGGGCTCCCCCCCACCGTCAGCGCCTTTACCGTGAACAAGGTGTGCGGGAGCGGCCTGAAGGCGGTCCATCTCGCCGCGCAGACGGTCCGGCTCGGCGAGGCGCGCGTCGTGCTGGCCGGGGGGATGGAGTCGATGAGCCAGGCGCCGTTCCTCCTGCAGGGGGTGCGGCGCGGACAGAAACTGGGGCACGGGCAGATGAAGGATGCCTTGGTGCACGACGGCCTCTGGTGCGCCTTCGAGGACTGGCACATGGGGAGCGCGGCGGACCACACCGCGCGGACGTTCGACATCACGCGCGAGGCGCAGGACCGGTTCGCCGCGGAGAGCCACCGCCGCGCCGTGGCCGCGCGGGAGAGCGGCGTGTTCAAGGACGAGATCGTTCCCGTGAACGCGGCCCGGGCCGGGAAGCCGCCTCAGATCGTCTACAAGGACGAGGGGCCGCGCGCGGATGTCTCCCCGGAGTCCCTCGCGCGTCTCTCCCCCGCCTTCGGGAAGGACGGCACGGTCACCGCGGGGAACGCCTCGCAGCTGTCGGACGGCGCCGCCCTCGTGGCCGTCTGCGATGAGGCGACGGCGCGCAAGCGCGGCTGGCCGATCCGCGCGCGGATCCGGTCCGTCGCGGTCGCGGGCGTCCCGCCGAAGGAGATCTTCCGTGCGCCGGTGCCGGCCGTCCGGCTGGTGCTGGAGCGCGCCGGGTGGAGCCTCGATCAGGTCGATGCCCTGGAACTGAACGAGGCGTTCTCGGCGCAGGTCCTCGCCAACCACAAGGAGCTGGGATGGAACCCCGAGCGCGCCAACCAGCGCGGCGGGGCGGTCGCGCTCGGCCACCCGATCGGGGCGAGCGGCGCGCGCGTCCTGGTGACGCTCGGCCGGATCCTCGAGGACACGAAAGGAAGGCGCGGGCTCGCCGGCGCCTGCCTTGGCGGCGGAAACGCCATCATGATGGCGATTGAGAGGGACGCATGACGCTGGCACCCGGGAAGGTCGCCGTCATCGGCGCAGGGCAGATGGGCGCCGGGATCGCCCAGGTCTTTGCGCAGGCGGGGCACGAGGCCGCGGTCGTCGACGTCGCGCCCGCGCAACTCCAGAAGGCGCGCTCTGGGATCGCCGCGTCGATCGAGAAGCTCTCGGCCAAGGGGAAGCTCGCCGAGCCGCCCGCGCAGGTGCTCGGCCGCCTGCGCTTCGAGGAGTCGCTGGAGGCGTGCCGTTCCTCGCAGGTCGTCATCGAGGCCGCCCCGGAGTCGGAGCCGCTGAAGCGGGACCTCTTCGCGCGGCTCGCGAAGATCGTCCCGGCCGACGCCCTCGTCGCCTCCAACACCTCGTCGATCTCGATCACGCGCCTGGGCGCCGCCTTCGGGGACGCCCCGCGTTTCCTCGGGATCCATTTCATGAACCCGGTCCCGCTCATGGCTCTGGTCGAAGTCATCGCGGGCCTGGCGACCTCGGAGGCGACCGTACAGAGGGCGCTCTCCCTCGTCCGGGAGCTCGGCAAGACGCCGGTGCTGGTGCGCGACGCGCCCGGGTTCGTCGCCAACCGCGTCCTGATGCCGATGATCAACGAGGCGGTCGGCGCGCTCGCCGAGGGGGTCTCGGATGCGGCGGGGATCGACACGATCATGAAGCTCGGTTGCGGCCACCCGATGGGCCCCTTGGCGCTCGCCGACCTGATCGGCCTCGACACCTGCCTGTCGATCCTGGAGGTCCTGCACAAGGAGATCGGGGACCCCCGCTACCGGCCCCACCCCCTGCTGCGCAGGATGATCGATGCGGGCCGGCTCGGACGGAAGACGGGCCAGGGGTTCTTCCCGTACGGCGCATGAGCGATCCGGAAGACCTCGCCGCGCTGCGCTCGGGCGACCCGCGCGCGATCGGACGGACGCTCACCCTCGTCGAGAACGATCCGACCGCCGCCGAGCCGCTTCTCGAGGCGCTCGCTGGCGCCGGGGCGGACGCCCCCCGCATCGGGATCACGGGGCCGCCGGGGGCCGGAAAGAGCACGCTGGTCGCCTCACTCCTGCGGCTCGACCTGGAGGCGAGCGGCGCGCCGGGCGTCGTCGCCGTCGACCCGTCGAGCGAGCAGACCGGTGGCGCGGTCCTCGGCGACCGGGTGCGCCTGCGCGGGGACGAGGACGCCGGGCGTGCCTTTTTCCGGTCGGTCGCGACCCGCGGCAGCCGCGGGGGGCTGGCGCGGACCTGCGCGGATCTCCTTCGCATCCTGGCCGCCGCCGGGAAGCGCCCCCTCTATCTGGAGACGGTCGGCGTCGGGCAGAGCGAGTTGGAGATCGCGGAGCTGGTCGACACCGTCGTCCTGGTGCTCGTCCCCGAGTCCGGGGACTTCATCCAGACCCTGAAGGCGGGCGTCCTCGAGGTCGCGGACATCGTCGTCGTGAACAAGGCGGACCGCGAGGGGGCCCAGGCGCTCGCCGAGGAGATCGCCGACACCCTCCACCGCTCGGCGCGGCTCGATCCGGACTGGGATGTCCCCGTCCTTCTCGCCTCCGCCCGCACCGGGGACGGCGTGACCGCGTTGCGCGATGCCCTGGGGCGCCACGCGTCCCACCTGCGCTCCGGGGGTGGCCTGGCGCGCCGCCGCGCCGCGCAGGTCGGGAAGGAACTCCGCCGTCGCCTGCGGGGGCGACTCGAGGACTGGCTGGACCGCGACCCCTCCATCCATCAATCTGTGGAGGCCGAGGCGCGCGAGGTTGCCGCAGGCCGCCGGACGCCGACCGGCGCCGCGCGGCGGCTCTGGGACGCGCTGAAGGCGGCCGCATGGCGATAGAGCCCTTGCGCACGACGATCTCCGGCCGCGAGGTGAAGCCCGTCTACGGCCCCGAGGACCTGCCGAAGGAGATCGCCGAGGGGCTTGGGGCTCCGGGCGGGTTCCCGTACACGCGCGGGATCCATGCCGGGATGTACCGGACCCAGACCTGGACCATGCGCCAGTTCGCCGGGTTCGGGACCGCGCGCCAGACGAACGAGCGGTTCAAGTACCTCCTGTCGCACGGCCAGACGGGGCTCTCGACCGCCTTCGACTTTCCGACGCTCCTCGGGTACGACTCCGACCACCCCCGCGCGCGCGGCGAGGTCGGACGGTGCGGGGTGGCGATCGACTCGCTCGCCGACATGGAGGAGCTGTTCCGCGGGATCCCCCTCGAGAAGGTCTCCACCTCGATGACGATCAACGCCCCCGCGGCGATCCTGATGCTCCTCTACGAGCTGGTCGGAGAGGAGCAGGGGGTGCCATCCGAGAAGCTGCGCGGCACCGTCCAGAAC
>JACQRN010000192.1 GCA_016206515.1 Planctomycetota bacterium
GTCGGCCGCGATCACCAGCACCGCGCCGCGCACCAGCGGGGAGATCAGCGTCGCGTCGACGACCGGCACAACGGCCGCCGAGTCGACGATCACCACCTCGAACTTCTGCTCGAGGGACTGCAGGAGCTGCGCGAGCCGCGTCGACCGAAGCAGCCGCGCGGGGTTCTTCACGTCCTGCCCGCGCGGGAGGAAGAAGAGGTTCGGCGGCTCCATCTCGTGGAAGACCTCCTCGAGCGCGGAACGCCCCTCCAGGAAATCGCCGAGCCCGAGCGTGCCACGCAGCTTCCCCATCCCCTCGACCACGTGCGTGAGCCCCCCCTTGCGCCTGCGCAGGTCCGCGTCGATCAGGAGAACGCGGTTCCCCTCCAGGGCGTAGGAGAGCGCCAGATTGAAGCAGACCTGGGTCTTCCCCTCATCCTTCAGCGCGCTGGTGACAAACAGCAGCCGTTCGGGCCGCTCCGCCGAGGCATACCGGATGTTGTTGCGCAGCACCGCGTAGACATCGGCGATCATCGATTGCGGCTCTGCGTTGGAGATCGCCAGGGGCTCCCCCTCGGCCCAAGCGGGGATCACCCCGAGCGGGACGACCCCGAGTTGGCGCGTGACGTCCGCGGAGGTCTTCACGGTGTCGTCCAGGTGTTCGAGGAAGAACGCCGCGAGAACGCCCAGGCCGAGCCCCGCCAGCGCCGAGAACATCAGCGACCGGCTCCGGTCCGGCCCCACCCCCGCGCCCGGCATCGCCGCGCGCTCCTCGAGCTGGAGCGACCCGATCACCGCGTCGCGCGCGACGCGCGCCTCCTGCTGGCCCGCCCGGAGATCCTGGAGGGACGAGGCCAGGATCTCCTCCTCGTTCGTCAGGCGGATCAAGCCGAGCTCGTACCCGGTGCGGAAGTTCGACAGCTGCCCCTCCAGATCCGCGACGCGCGCGGAGAGGGACGGGACCCGCTCCCCGAGCGCGGCGAGATCGGCCTGCAACGTGGCCCACTCGCGCTCCAGGGCGTCCCGCAGGGCGTTCCCCCCCGCCGTGACGGGGGTCGCCGCCAGTTCGGTACGCAAGGATTCGATCTCCTGCCGCACCTGCACCACCTGTGGATGACGGTCCCCGTAGCGGTCCAGCAGGAGCCGCAAGGAAACCTCCCTTTCCGCCAGAGCCTCCCGGGCGCGGTTGCCGCGCACCGTGTCGATGGCGGACGAGCGCATCTCCTCAAGGGCCGTCTCCACCTGGGCGGAGCGGACCTCCCGGATCCGCAGGTTGTCCCGGTCCTCACGCAGGGACGCCTCGGCCTCCTTGAGCCGGTCGAGGAGCCGCTCCTCGTCGGCGGAGAGGTGCCCCCCTTCGTCGCGGTGCTCAAGGGCCCACGCCTCCTTGTACGCCTGGATCTCCCGGCGCTTGGCGGTCAGTTCCTCCTCGCGTTCGGCGGTCAGGAGCGAGAGCGTCTCCTCCATCCGCCGCGTCCCCTCCTGCTGGCCGCGCAGGTCGCGCAGAAGGAACGCGATCGCCAGGGCGTTGCACCGGACCGCGCACAGGTACGCCCCCTGCCCACGGGAAACCAGCTGCAGCATCTCCCCGTCGGTGGTCACCACCGGCTCCACCGAGCCGATCGCTCCCGGATCCATCCGCATCGCCTGCTCGAACTCCGGAGCCGGGAGGCGCAGCAGTTCCGAGACCGGGAGTTCCAGACCCGGCTCGCGCACCCGAAGCGCCTCGTCGAGAAAGAGCGACCGCAACCGATCGAGCGCCTCCTCGGGGAGCGCCCCGCCCAGCGAGGGACGCCCCTCCACCAGGACACGGTACGCCTCCTGCGCCTCCTCGGGCGTGACCGCCCCGTACGCCGGGTGCTCGCGCGTGCGCGACGCCGCCTCCCGCACCAGCCGCGCCGCGTCGGCAGCAAGGGACGGAAGCCGCATCCGGTTGGCGACCGTTTCCATGTCCAGGAGCTCGGGGATCGGAGCGGGCCCCTCCCTCAGGATCGCCGCCCCGACGCGGCGCGGCCCGAGGGTCGCGACCGCCTCGTAGACGTCGGGCTGCCGGTACGTGGCGACCACGGAGGTCGCGGTCACCACGAGCGTTGAAAGCGTCACGACCCCCCACCGGCGCCGGACGACCCCCCACTGGTGCCGGATGTCGAACCGCTCCACGGTACCGGCGCGCTCGAACGGGGCCCCGCCCGGCGCCCGGCGCGGTCCGGACGGGTCGGACCGGCCCCCCGGAGCGGGGACAGCGCCCGGAGGGACGGGAGGCAGGGCGCCCCCCGCCGATTCGATCTCGCGCTTGCGGCGCACGAGGTCGCTGAGACTGAATTCCTCCTCGGGCGGACGCGGCTCTTCCGGCATGGCGTTCCGGTCAGGATGCCGCAAGGCCGGCGTGGCGGTTGAGGTCCCTCACGATGCTCGCGACGATATCCGGGCTCACCACGCCCCGCTGCAGGGAATAGGTGCGGTCGAGCGCGAGCTTGCAGATCCGGTTCACCTCGCGCGGGACCCCTTGCGTCTCGCGGTACAGGACGTCCATGCAGCCGGGCTCGAACACCTCCCCCGACGGGTGCCCCGCGACGCGCATGCGGTGGCACAGGTACGGCCCCAGATCGTCGGGCAGCAGCGCGTTGAGGTGGAACCGCAGCCCGATCCTCTGGTCGAGCTGCGGCAGGGTCTTCACGTGCCCCCGGAGCTCCGGCTGGCCCACCAGGACGATCGTGACGTAGTTGCGCGTCGCCTCGGTGAGGTTCGTCAGGTTCTTGAGCTGGACGAGCCCCTCGCGCGGGATCTCCTGCGCCTCGTCGAGGACCACGACCAGGTGGCGGCGCGTGTCGACCACCTGCGCGCGCAACACCTCGCGGAACCGGACCAGCAGCGCGTAGGTGTTCGCCTCCTCGGGGTCCGGCGCCCTCCCCTCCAGCCGGGCCAGGAGTTCCGACAGGAGGTGCGCGTAGGCGAACCCGGAGAACTCCAGGGAGACGGTCGCGAACCGGGTGACCGGGAGGGATTGCAGGAAATGCGTGGAGGTCATCGTCTTGCCGCACCCGATCTCTCCGCTCAACAGGCCGAACTGCATGTTCCCGTCCTCGGCGAGGTACAGCAGGCGGTCGAGCGCCTCGCGGTGGGCGCGGCTCGAGAAGAAGAACGCGGGATCCCGCGTGTTCTCGAACGGGTGCAGGAACAGCCCCCAATGTGAACGGTAATCCATCCGTGCGAATCCTCCCGGCCCCCTCCGACCATCCTACCCCCGGCGCGAGCGCCCCGGCACGAGCGCGCCCTGCGGGCGGACGGGTCCACCTCCTGTATCGTCCAGGAACGGCTTGGACTTACGTCGAAATGGCCGTGACTCGCGCGGGTCTACCGCAGGTCAGCCGGAACGACCTTTTGCATCCACGACGCGTAGTCCACGTACCCCACCGCCTTCTGGCGCGCGCGGACCTTCGCGAGGGCGGCGTCGTAGGCGGCGGACGACAGGCGGGCGCTGCGCCGAGGGATCTCGTCGGCGATCTTGCGTGCCTTCTCGGCGCTCTCTCCCGCGACCCCCTCGAGCAGCGACGTCCCCGCGGGGAGCTTCGCGAGCCCCAGGTACGCCTGCGCGACATGGTCGGCGATGAACTGGCCGTGCTTGCGCGACACCGCGATGTTCCCCTTCCCCGTCACGACGTTCCCGACCCCGTACACCCCGACGCCGAAGTCGAGCTCGCCGTGCTCCCGGTCGCGCCAGACATAGAGCTCCCCCTTCATCGGGATCCCGGCGACCGGCTCGGGGATGCTCCCCACCGACGAGATCGTCAGCGGCGCGCGCACGTCGAACGTGGAGTCCGGGACGTCGACGAGTTTGTCCCCCTTCATCTCGGTCCGGAGGAACCGGAGCCCCGCGAGCCGCCCCCCCTCCACGATCTTGTCGACGGGACGCACGCACTCCTGGAACCTGAAGAGGGACGATTCCTTCGCGTTGTTCAGGAGCTTCGCGCGCGTCTCCTCGGTCTTGCGCCTCGACGCCTCGTCGGCACCGTCCTTGTAGGACGCCAGGGGCATATCCTGAAGACGCCGGCGGTAGTAGAGCGTGCACGGCTTGACCCCGAGAGACTCAAGGGTCAACCCATGGCGCCTCAGGGTCGCGGAGGGCCCCTCGTGCTCCATGTGGATGACATCCTCCTGGATTCCGCGCGCTCGCAGCGCCGTGGCGATCGTCTCGAGCATCAGGACCTTCACGACGTCGAGCGAGGCGAGGCCGCCGCCCACCACGATCGCCCCCTCGGCCACCTCGCAGCGCGTCCCCTTGAAGTCCTTCTCGGAAGAGTGGTTGAACCAGTAGATGAACGGGTTCTGATAATAGAACCCCTTCCCGAGGTACGCCTCGACCCCCTCGATCCCGAGGGGCCGGTCGCGCCAGGCACCGTTCGCCAGGAGCACGCAGCTGAACCCCCAGTTCTTCACGAGATCCTCGAACGCGACATCCCTCCCGATCCGCGTGCGCGGGATGAAGTGGACCAGGGGGTGGCTCAGGCGCTCGTCGATCCGCTTGTATTCCTGGGGGCGCTGCTTGTCGTGCCAGCGGGGGAGGCCGTCCTCGATCTTGCCGTACGGACGGTCGTTCTGTTCGAGGACGACCGCCCCGATCCCGCGCTCCGTGAATACCTTGGCCGCCTCCGCGCCGGAGACCGCCCCGCCGATGATCGCGACCAGGCAAGGGGGGTTCGAGGAGTCGCTCACGGGACCGGGATTCTAAGCCTCCGCCGCCGTCTCTTCCAGGAATGTAGACCCTATGGAATAGGCCGGCCGCTCCGTACTTTTCGTAGGTTGCCTGACCATGGGGGACAGGCAGAGCTACATACGGAGGGCCGACGATGGGACAGGGTACCACGTGGATAGGGGTGGATCTGCAC
>JACQRN010000193.1 GCA_016206515.1 Planctomycetota bacterium
GCGCGTCCCGGGGACGATGCTCGTGATCTCCGACGGGGAGGCGGACCCCTCCGCGCTCGCCTCCGCGGAGTCGGCCGCCTCGCGCGGGGTCCGGATCCACCTGCGCCGCCTCGCCCGCCCCCCCGCCGACGACCTGGCGGTCGCCTCCCTCGACCTTCCCGGCGAGGTCGCCCCGCACGACCCGTTCCAGTTCGCCGGCTGGATCTCCTGCGACTCCGCCATGGAGGCGGATCTCGTCCTGACCCGGGACGGCGAGGAGATCGCCCGCGCTCCGCGCCGGTTCGATCCCGGCCTGCACCGCGTCGCCTTCCGCGACCTCCTGGCCGGGGCCGGCATCCACGTCTACGAGCTGGCGGTCCGGGATCCGGCCGGCGGGCCGGACGCGAACGCCGCGAACAACCGCGCGCGCGCCGTCACGCGCGTACGCGCCCAACCGCGGATCCTCGTGGTCAACCACGACGGAGCGACCGGGGTCCTGGCTCGGACGCTGCTCGACGCGGGGCTCGCGGTCGACGTCGCCGCGGGCCCCGAGGCCCCCTCCTCCCCCGCGGATCTGGACCCCTACCGCGCGGTCGTCCTCGAAAACGTCAGCGCCACGGTCCTCGGACCGGACCGCCTCGCGCTCCTGCGGACCTACATCGAGAACCTCGGCGGCGGCGTCCTGGTGACCGGCGGGAAGCGCTCCTTCGGGGTCGGCGGGTACTTCCGCTCGGTTCTGGAGGAGGCGCTCCCGGTGTCGATGGAACTGCGACAGGAGCAGAGGAAACTCGCGCTGGCGCTCGCCATCGCACTCGACCGGTCCGGAAGCATGGGCGCCCCGGTCGCGGGGGGGAAGATCAAGATGGACCTCGCCAACGCCGGGACATGCGCCGCGATCGAGACGCTCGGCCCCCTGGACGAGGCCGCGGTGATCGCGGTCGATTCCTCGGTGCACGTCGTCGTGCCGATGGGGCCGGTCACGGACAAGGGGGGGATCCTGGGCGACGTGGAGAGGATCTCCGTCGGCGGCGGAGGGATCTTCACCGACGCCGCCCTGAAGGCGGCCGGCGAGGAGCTCGACCACACGGCGCTCGCGACGCGCCACATCATCCTGTTCGCCGACGCCGCGGACGCCGAGGAACCCGGGGATTACGTGAACCGCTGCAAGAAGTTCCTCGACCACGGCATCACCGTGAGCGTCGTGGGGCTCGGCTCCCCCTCGGACCCGGACGCCGCGTTCCTGCGCGACGTGGCGCTCCGCGGGGAGGGGCGGATCGAGTTCACGAGCGACCCGACCGACCTGCCGCGCCTGTTCGCACAGGAGGCGATCACGGTCTCCCGCTCCGCGTTCGTCCCCGATCCGGCGCCGTGCGCGATCCTCCCCGACATCGCGCTCATGGGCGCCCCCCCCGCCCTCCAGCCGCCGCCGGTCGGAGGGTACAACCTGGCGTACCTGCGCCCCCTGGCGACCGCCGGGATCCTGACCGCCGACGACACCGCCGCGCCGATCCTCGCCTTCTGGCATCGCGGGCTCGGCCGCTCCGCCGCTCTCACCTGCGAGGTGGACGGCGAGTTCTCGGGCGCCTGGGGGACTTGGGGCGACCGGGACGCGGTTCTGGTGACCGCCGCGCGGTGGATCGCCGGTGGCATCCCCCCGACCGGGATCGCAGCGCGCGTGACGATCGAGGGGGGGACCGCCCGGATCGAGGTCTCCCTCGACGAGACGTTCGCCGCCTCGCTGGTCGAGACGCCCCGCTGGTGGATCGTCCCGCCCGACCCGCGCGCGGAACCGGTCGCGGTCCCGCTCTCGTGGACGGGGGAGAGGACACTCGCCGGGCGATTCCGCCTCCCCGGAACCGGGACGTACCTCTCGGTCGTCCGCTGGGGGGAGAACCGGTACATCCATGCCCCCCCGGTCACCCTCTCCTACTCGCCGGAGGCGGCCCCCCGTCGCGGCCTCCCTTCGGGGGAACTCCTCCTGCGCCAGATCGGGGACCTGACGGGAGGGAGGGAGATCCTCAACGTCGAGGATCTCTTCCGCGACCGGGCGCTCCGCTCCACCGCGCGCTCCCTGCAGGGTCCCCTCCTGATCGCGGCGATCGTCCTGCTGACCCTCGAGATCGCGCAGAGGCGCCTGGCCCTCACGCAACTCCTCCCCTCCATGCGCTTCCGACGGCTTCTCCCCCGCCGGGCGCGTCGCGCGACCGCCGCGCCCCTCCCCGGTGCCGGGACCCTCCCGGCCGGGGCGCCGTCGCCGGCTCCCGGAAGCCCCGCCCCCACGCAAGGGCAACCGCCCACCGCACCCCCCGCCACCGAGCCATCCGCTTTCGCGAAAGCCAAGGCACGGGCGCAGAGGCGGACGGAGGCGTAGAAAATGGGGACGATCCCCATTTTCCGGTTCCACGAGGTATCTTCCTCGTGATGCGCGACGTGCTGACGGGGCTGGCGGGGTTCTTCTTCATGCTCGCCGTGTCCTGGATGTACGCCCTGGGGCGCGCGGGGGGCGCCTCTCCCCCGCCGACCGGCGCGGCCGTGGCGCCCGCCGAGGCCGCCCTGGCGGAGGCCCGGCGGGAGCGCGACGCGGTCCGGCGGGATGTCGCGCGCCTGCGGGCGGATCTGGCGGCGCTCAACGCGGGACCCGGACCCCGGAGCGCCCCCGCGGATTTGCCGGTGGAGCCCGCCGCGCCGGAGCCCGCGCAGAGGACCCTCGAGGAGCTGCGCGCGGCGTTCGCGGAGGCGTACCGGATCGGCGAAAAGGGGCCGATCGTCGAGATCCTGGCCGCGATGAGCCGCCTCGGAGAGGAAGCGTACCCGACCCTTTTCGATCTGACCCGCAGATGTACCTATCCGGACCCGGATGGGATCATCTGGATGCATCGGGTGAGCATGTCTGACCGGTTCCTCATGGCGCGATACGACCCCGCGTTCCTGGTCTGGGTTGTAACCAACGCAACACCGGACCGATATCTCCACTGGGCTGCCATCGTCGCACTCCACAGACACATCCCACTTTCCGAACGCGACGAGAGGCGCCTTGCGGAGACGATCGCCGCCGATTCCACGAATTCTTCCAATTTAATCCCTGTACTGAGCCTCTCGGCAGGACCGGTCGCGCGGGAGACAGTACTGCGATTCGCCCGTTCGCACGCCTCTGCGGCAGTGCGCGGGTCCAGCATATTGACGATGGCAAACTGGGACACGCCGGAGACCCTCCGTGTCCTGGAAGAGGCTGCCCGCCAGGACCCCAATGAGCGGGTCCGAATCGACGCCCGGTACAGCCTCCTGGTCCTGCGCCCCCCCGAAACGGGCGTCCTTGTGTCCCATGGAGCTTTCCGCGCCAATGGCGCCGACGGCTACACTTGGTGCCCGGACCTGGCGATGAATGACATCGTGATCCGATGTGATTCCCAGCCTGTAAGAACCCCTGAGGACTTGGCCTCGACCACCCGGGAGGGTTCCGTCCTGGAGGTGCTCCGGGACGGGACGCTTGTCTATATCCATCTTGCCGCGCCCCTGGCAGGCGTCGACGGTCGCGGCGTCACGCGACGCTGACCCCATGCGCCCCCTTGCAACCGCCCTCCTCGGCGCGGCGTGCGGCCTGGCGGTCGCGTGGTGGGCGGGTCTCGGGAACCCCCGACCGGAGATGCAGGCCACCCACCGAAACCCCGACATCGCGCGGGTCCGCGCCGAAACGGCGCGAGTTTTGCGGGAGCGCGATCGACTTCGCGGGGAAATCCGGCAGACGCTGTCCGCTTCACACCCCGAGGCGGGCACGGAAGAACCGACCGCCCCGGAGACGCTGCCGGCACCCGACGACCTGCCTGGCGCCGTCGCCGCGTTCGACGAGGCGGCATCCCGCGCCGACATCCGCGGGATGCTCGATGCCCTGTCCTGCATGGCCGCCTTGGGGGAGGACGCGTACGGTGCCCGGGTCGATTCCCTCCGGAAGGTCGCAGAGGACCCCGCGCTGGATCGCCTCTTGGGTACCCTTATCTCCCGGCAAGACACCGAATTCCTCCTGTGGCTTGCCCTGGATTTCGACGGCGATCTTGGACCACTTCTCTGGAATGTACTCCCGGAGCTCACGTCCGTACGCCCCGCCGAGTGCGCCGAGCGCTGCGCCGACGCAGCCATGCGACTGCCTGCGGAAGGATCCGGGGATACCGCATCTGTCATGCGCATGTCCATGCTGCCGGTCGGCGTGGCGGGGGCGGAACCCGCATCGGAGGCGCGACGACTCCTGGTCGGACTCCTGGATGCACCCTCATCCATCGTGCGTCAAAAAGCGGCTTTCTTCCTTGCCAAGCATGATACGGCCGAAGTCCGGGCCGCACTCGAAAGGGCAGGCGCCGTCGATCCGGATCCGGATGTCCGGACCGCGGCCCGCAACAGCCTCCTGGTACTCTCCCCACCAGCGGAGGGGCTCCTCTTAAGCACCCTGACCGGGAACCTCCTACAGCAGACAGGTCTTGCACCCAACGACCTGATCCTCGACTACGACGGGATCCCTGTCCGGTCGGGAAACGAACTCCTGTCCTCCCTCCGTTCAGGGGGGCGCCTGCGGTTCATCCGGGACGGCGCCGTCCTTTACCTCGATGTGGAGAAGGTGGACACCTCGGGCGCCGGTTACAGCGCCATCTGGATCACCCCCAACCGTGACAACCGCTGATGCGCAACCACATCTCCTTCGCCGCTTCCTCGCGCACCTAGCCGTCGAAGCAGGTCTTTCCCCGAACACCCGCGCGGCGTACCGGCGGGACCTCGTGAGGTTCCTGGCGTGGTGCGCTCGCCAAAGGGACCCCGAGGCGCGGCGCGTGACGGTCGCTCGCCTGCACGACCACCTGATCGCCCTGCGGGACGAGGGGCTCGCCCCCGCGTCGATCGCGCGGCACCTCGCCTCGATCAAGGCGCTCGCCCGGTTCCGCGCCCAGGAGGGGGAGAAGCTGCCCGACCTCTCGGCGGTCCCGCCGCCGCGCCTGTGGCAAACCCTCCCGGAGGCGCCCGGCTCCGCGGACCTCGCCACAATGCTCGACGGACATCCCCCGGATGGCCCCCTGGGGCCGCGCGACCGGGCGCTCCTGGAACTCCTCTACGCGAGCGGCCTGCGCGTCTCGGAGGCGGTCACGCTCCAGGTCCACGACGTCGACCTCGATGCGCTCTTCGCCCGCTGCCGGGGAAAGGGAGGCAAGGAGCGTGTCGTCCCGGTCGGGAGCCGCGCCGGCGAGGCGCTGTGCGCGTACCTGCGGGACCTGCGTCCGCGGCTCGACCGCGCGCGGTCGTCCCTCCTCTTCCTGTCCCGTACGGGGTCCGCGCTCGACCGCCACCAGGTCTGGCGGATCGTCCGCGCCTGGTGCCTCCGCGCCGGCCGCGCCGGGCGCCTCTCCCCCCACACCCTGCGGCACGCCTTCGCGACGCACCTCCTGGAAGGGGGCGCCGACCTGCGATCGGTACAAGAGATGCTCGGCCACGCAAAGATCTCCACGACCCAGCGCTATACCCACGTGGACAGACGGCGGTTGAAGGACATCCATCGCAGATTTCATCCGCGGGGATCATGAGCCCGTCGCCGGAATGACAGGGTCCTCCGCGATCCGCGCAACCGATTCCAGCGGAGGCTGTTGTAGAATGCATCGCCCCAGCCGGGGCCAAGGAGGTTTGCCCGAATGACTCGTCGCCGCATCGTAGGCCGTTCCGCCTTCCTTTCCGCCTTCCTCGCCGGAGCCCTCGCCCTGCTGTCCGCCGGGGCACCGGCCCAGGAGCCGGCCGCGCCGCAGGGCCCCGTCTACGAGGCGGCGCGGCAGCGCGTCGCCTCCGACACCACCCTGTCGGGGATCCTCGAACCGGCGGAATGCTTCGAGGCGAAGTACGACCCGCGCGCGTTCCGGGAGGCGGTGCGGATCCGCGAGGCGGCCGAGCCGTTCTCGACCGTGAAGGAGGGGGATCTTCTGCTGTCGCTCGAGCGGGACGCGTTCGACGCCGAGCACGCCGAGGCGAGGCGCGCCCTGGAGGAGGCGCTCAACGCCCTGACGCGCGCCGGGGCGACGAGGACGCAACATGAGGTGGAGAGCGCCCAATCGCTCGCGCGGCTCCGCACCGCGGAGAGGCAGGCGCAGGAGCGGCTCCAGGCATACGAGGGGTGGGAGGCGGAGGCACGGCGGCGCGACATCGCCAACGACGCCCGGGGCACCGAGGACTCGATCTCCGATCAGGAGGTCGAACTGCAACAGCTCGAGGCGATGTACGCGGCCTCGGAGCTGGCGCACGAGACGCGCGACCTCGTCCTGGAACGCGCTAGGAAACGTCTCGCGCGAAGCCGGGTCTCCCTGGAGGTGGTTCGCGCATCACAGCGCACGTATGTGGAACGTGAACACCCGCACCAGCTCGAGACGCTCCGGCAGAACACCCAGAAGACGGCCACGGAGCGCGCACACGAGGAGGCGCTCGCCCCCCTGCGGGCCGCCGAACTCGACCTCGCCGTCGAGGCCGCGCGCCAAGCGCTCGCGCGACGGGAGAGGCGCGCCGCCGAGATGGAATCCGACGCCGCGCGGTTCGAGATCCGCGCCCCGTTCGCGGGACTCGTTCTGCCCGGCGCGGCCTCCGACCGCATCGATGGCACGGTGGGCGGCCTGCGGGGCGGCGCCGACGGACTCAAGCCGGGAACGTCCGTCCAGGCCGGCCAGACCGTCCTGTCGGTGGTGCGCGCGGGTCCGCTGCGGGCACGCATGGAGATCTCCGCCTCCCGCTCGGGCGCCGCAACCCCCGGGACCGCTGTGACCATCCGGATCGCCGACCGTCCGGAGATTTCCTGCGCCGGGACGATCGCCTCGGTCGACCCGATCGCTACGCGGGAACACTCCCAAACCGACCGGCGCATTTGCGCCGTCCGGACCGACCTCGCCCGCGGCGGCCTGCGCGCGCCGGAGGCGCGGCCCGGCTGTCCCGTGGAAGTCGTCGTGCCCGGCGAGACATGGGAGGCGCTCGCCGTCCCGCGCTCCTGCGTGGAGGAGTCCGGCGATGGAACCGCCTGCTGGGTCCTGGCGGAGGGGAAGGCCGCCCGGCGGCCGCTCCGCCTCGGGAGGACGACGGCTGTCTGGGCCGAGATCCTCGACGGACTCGGGTAAGGCGAGACCGTCATCCTCACCCACTGATGCGCAACGGGTATGTAACCGCCTGTCGTCCCGATGACCGCGATGTTCCCGCGGGCCGAGGGACCTGTGTTTTGCGATCGACCGACGAACATAGGTCCCTCGTCGCTCGATCGCGGTTCGATGGCTCCTCGGGACGACAGGGGGCGAAGGTCGCGTCGGCAACGCTTCTCGCGATCGTCGCGGCCCTGGGCTGCGATGCGCCGGGCGGAGGCCCGTCCGGACGGGCCGCCGGCCACCCCGCGGGGCTCCGCCCCCTGGAGAACCCCGCCACCCGGCAGGAGGCCGAGCGCGCCGTCGAGCGGGGGCTCGCCTGGATGACGCGCAACCAGAACCAGGACGGATCGTGGGGGACGTTCGCCGTCACCGGCCCCGTCGACCTCTACATGGGAACCCTCGCCGGCCACGACGCCTGCCGCATCGCGATCACCGCCCTGTGCTGCGACGCGCTGCTGACCTGCGCCCGACCGGAAGGGAGCGCGGCGCTCGCCCGGGGGGCCCGGTGCCTCCTGCGCGATGGGCCGACGGTGGGCCGCAGCGATGGGAGCGAGATCTACTGCGTCTGGACCTATGCCTACGTCCTGCGGTTCCTCGCCCACTGGATTCCGACGCTGCCGGACGGGACAACGCGCGAGGAGGCCACGGCACTCGCCGAGGAACACCTCCGCCGCCTGCTGATCCTCCAGACCGACCGGGGCGGGTGGGGGTACTATGACTTCGATGTCGGCGCGCGCCGCCCGTCGGGGGACAGCGCGAACAGTTTCACGACGGGAACCGTGCTGGTCTCGCTGCGGGATGCACAGGCTGCGGGGTTCGACGTCCCCGGCGCCGCCGTCCGTGATGGCCTGCGGTGGCTGCGCTCGATCCGAGTCCCGAACGGCACCTATGGTTACAGCGACGGCCACCGCTTCTACCCGCACGCCGCAATCAACAAGCCCCGCGGGTCGGCCGGCCGGATGCAGCCGTGCAACCTCGCCCTGCACCTGTGGGGGGACGACCCGGGCGCGGAAGCGCTGGGGGCCGGGATCGAGACGATGCTGCGCCACAACCACATCCTGGAGATCGCGATGGGCCGCCCCTGGCCCCACGAGGCGTACTACGCGCAGTCGGGGTACTTCTACTTCTACGCCCACGCTTATGCCGCGCGCGCCCTGGCCTTGCTCCCGCCACAGGACCGCGCGCGCCTCGTGGCGCCGATGGCCGCCACGATTACGCGCCTCCAGGGCGACGATGGCTCCTGGATCGACTACCCCGATTACGGCTACCACTACGCCTACGCGACAGCCCTTGCCCTCGACTCGCTGGGAAGGATGCTGCGACTGGCGGAATGGGGGGACGAGAGTCCCTGAAACGCAGAGGCTTGTCGTCCCGAGGGCCGGACGATCCGACACCTGGGCCCGAGGGATCTGTGTTTGCCGATGAACATAGGTCCCTCGTCGCTCGAACTCGGATCGAATGCTCCTCGGGACGACACCGGGTTTGGGAGCGGCCCCTCTATCGGGAAACGGAGGAGGGGCCGCTTATTTCGTCTTCCCCTTCAGCCTCTCCCTCAAGTACTCCGCCCGCGCGACGTCGCGCGCGGCGGGCTCGAGCTCGTCCTTGCGGAGCTTCTGAAGGTGCGCCGGCTGGGTCAGGATGAACAGCTCGTTGACCGCCTGGATGTCGACGCCGCCGACGAGACCGAGGTTCACCCCGAGGCGCAGCGCGGAGAGCTTCTCGAGCGCCTCCTCGGAGGTGATCGTCCTGGCGTGCGCCAGGACTCCGTACGCGCGCCAGACACGATCCTCGAGGCGTGAGGGGTTGTCCCTCTGCAGCGACTGGCGCGCCTCCCGCTCGTACCGGACGACTTCGGGCAGGACGCTCTCGAGCGTCTTGAGGATCTCCTCCTCGGTCTTGCCGAGCGTCACCTGGTTCGAGATCTGGAAGAAGTCGCTGGCGGCCTGCGTCCCCTCGCCGTAGAGCCCCCGCACCGCGAGATTGATCTTCGACATGGCGTAGAACACCTTCTCGATGTGCTTCGTGATGACGAGCGCCGGCAGGTGGACCATCACCGAGACGCGCAAGCCCGTCCCGACGTTCGTCGGGCAGGCGGTCAGGTACCCCAGCCGCGACGAGAAGGCGGGGGGGAGGCGCTCCTGCAGCGCGTCGTCGAGGGCGTCGGCCCGCTTCCACGTGTCCCGGACCTGGTACCCGGTGTGGAGCACTTGGAGCCGGACGTGGTCCTCCTCGTTGATCATGACGCTGACGTCCTCGGGCGGGGTGACGACCACGCCGCGCGGCCCCTCGCCGCCGGCCAGGTCACGGGAGATCAGGTGCCGCTCGACGAGAAACTGCCGGTCGAGATCCAGGGCCTTTTCCACGTCCACATAAAGCGGCCGCTCCTTCGTGAGCACCTCCTTCAGCGCCCCCTGGAGGAGGTCCGCCAGCTCCCTGCGCTGCTCGGGGTTCGCGCGGGTCTGGAACGGGAACCCGTCGACGTTGCGCGCCAGGCGGATGCGCGTGCTGATGACGATGTCCGCCTCGGGTCCCGCCCCGCGCAGCCACTCCCCCGCGGTCCCGGCGAAGCGCCCGATCGCCATCCTACGCCTCCCCCATCGCGCGCAGCTCGTCTCGCAGCTGCACCGCGCGCTCGAACTCCTCCCGGTCGACCGCCTCCTTCAGCTCCCGGCGCAGCCGCGCGAGCCTCTCGTTGCGCTCGGTCCCCTCCTCCCGCAACCGACGCGGCACCTTGCCGGTGTGCTGCACCGCGCCGTGGACCCGTTCGATAAAGGGAAGAAGCCGTTTGCGAAACGCGGTGTAGTCGTTCGGACAACCGAGCCTCCCCGCGGCGCGGAACTCCCCGAAGTGGATCCCGCACTTCGGGCAGGCGGCCCCGCGCGACGCCCCCTCCTCGGCCGTCGGCTCCGGGGCCACGAGACTCCCCAGGAAATTCGCCGGGAGGGACGCCGACCCCGTGTGGATCCCCTTCTTGTCCGCGCACCGCGCGCAGATGTGCGCCTCCTTGCGCGCGTCCGGCGTGATCTCGGTCAGATGGACCGTGGCGGGCTGCTTCTTGCAGACTTCGCAGACGATCATGGGTGGGCATTGTACATTGTCCCCGTGCCCCTCCTCTCCAACGCCGAATGGTTCGAGCGCGCACGAGGAGCGATCCCGGGCGGCGTGAACTCCCCGGTCCGGGCGTACCGCGCGGTCGGCGGGACACCGCCGGTGATCGCGCGGGGCGAGGGGTGCCGGGTGCGGGACATCGAGGGGCGCGACTACATCGACTACGTCTGCTCGTGGGGGGCGCTCCTGCACGGCCATGCGCACGGGCCGGTCGTCGCGGCCGTGCGGGAGGCCGCCGGGCGCGGGACATCCTTCGGCGCGCCGCACCCGGGCGAGTTGGAACTGGCCGAGGAGGTGCGCGCGCGCATCCCGTCGATCGAACAACTCCGGCTGGTCTCCTCCGGGACCGAGGCGGCGATGAGCGCGATCCGGCTCTCGCGCGCGGCGACGGACCGCCCCCGCATCGCCGTCTTCGAGGGGTGCTACCACGGCCATTCGGACTCCTGCCTCGCCGCGGCGGGGTCGGGGCTCGCGACGCTCGGCCTGCCGCTCTCCCCCGGGGTCCTGCCGGAGGTCGCCTCTCGCACGACGGTGCTCCCCTACAACGACGCCAACCGCGCGCGGGAGTTCCTCCGCGCGGAGGGGCCCTCGGTCGCCGCCGTGCTCGTCGAGCCGGTCGCGGGGAATATGGGGGTCGTCCCGCCCGACCCGGGGTTCCTCGAAACCCTGCGCGAGGAGACACGGCGCGCCGGGTCCCTCCTGATCCTCGACGAGGTGATCACTGGGTTCCGCGTCGCGCGGGGCGGGGCCCAGGAACGGTTCGGGATCGGGCCCGACCTGACGCTCCTCGGCAAGATCCTCGGCGGCGGGCTCCCGGCCGGGGGGTTCGGGGGACCGCACCGCCTCCTATCGCTCCTCGCGCCGGAAGGCCCGGTCTACCAGGCGGGGACTCTCTCAGGGAACCCCCTGGCGGTCGCGGCGGGGCTCACGACCCTGCGGGAAGCGACCTCGCAGGCGTACGCCGCCCTCGAACGCTCCGCTACCGCGCTCGAATCGGGCCTCCGGGCCGCGGCGGCCTCGGCAAGCGTCCCGTGCACCATCCAGAGGTGCGCCTCCCTGCTGACGCTCTTCTTCACGGACCGTCCGGTGCGTAACTTCCAGGATGCGAAGGGGTGCTCCACAGGTCGGTTCCGGGCCTTCTTCCACGCCATGCTCCGCAAGGGGATCCTTCTCCCCCCCTCCCCCTATGAGGCATGGTTCCTCTCGACCGCCCATCGGGAGGAGGCGATCCGGGAGACGATCTCCGCCGCCCGCGAGGCATTCCAGGAGGCGGCCGCGCAGCCCCTATAACGGAACCCTTTCCGCACAAAGCGGTTACAGAATGGCTTGTAATATGGAATGGTTTGACGTACGGTAGCCCCACGCGCCAAGCGATGCTTCCAGGCGACCTAACCATGGGGATCCGCGACTGGTTCCGCAATCGGCTCCGCAGGAACGGTGCCACGGCCACCGGGATCGGCGTGTCGGCGGCGGCGGCCCGTCCGGAGTCCGCCACGGAGCCGGACTGGTCCGCGGACCTCTCCCCGGGGCTCCTCCCGGCGGACGGGTGCACGGAACGGGTCCAGGCGGCCCTGCGCGGGGCCCGGCAGATGGCGCGCTCCGCCGGGGTCGCCGAGATCGGGAGCGAGCAGATCCTGCTCGCCCTCCTCCAGGCGGGGGATTCGGTCGCCAAGCACCTCCTGCGCAGTCAGGGGATCGACCTCGTCCGCCTCAAGGAAAAGGCGCGCGGCGCGGCCATGGCCCACGGGCCCGTGGGCCATGGGCCCGCGGCCCACGGCACCCCGGCGAACGGCCATCCGGTCGCGCCGGGGACCGCCTCCCGCCGCATCCTGGAGCGCTCCTGCCGGATCGCCTCCGAGTTCGGCCAGAGGCATGTCGGGACCGAGCACCTCCTCCTGGCGCTCTGCAGCCACGAAGGGAACGGATCGTTCGCGGTCCTGCGCGGCGCCGGCGTCGATCCGGTCCTCCTGCGCAAGGAATGGATCGAACAACTCGACGCCGGGAGCGATGCGGAGGGCCCCGACCGGGAGGTGCTCGCGATCCTGGAGGAGATCCGATCGTCCGTCCGGAAACTGTCGACGGGCCAGACGCCCACCGACGTGGCGCCCCCTCCAGCGAAGGGGATGTAGCGCCCGTCCGATATCATCGAGGGGCGTGAAACGCCTGCTTATCGTCGCCGCGTGCGGACTGGGAGCCGTGGGCGGATGCGGCGGGACGGTCGACCCGATCGGGCGCGAGGAGGCCGTGGGCTCCGACGCGGAACGCCGCGAGCGGTACGAGATCTACCGCGCCATCCGCCTCCTGCAGGCAGGCGCGTCGCGAAGCGCCGCCGTCGACCGGCTCGCGTCCGCTCCGCCCTGGGCGACCCCGATCGTCTGCCAGTCGCTCCAGAACGCGCGCCGGGCCTCCGAACGGAAGCCCCTGCTGGACGTCCTGGCGCTGCGGCGCGACCCGGCGTCGATCCCCGTCCTCGTCCGGATGCTCGGCGCGGGGGACCCTGTCGTGCTCGCGACCCTCGAGACGATCACGGGACAATCCCTCGGCGCCGACCCGGTGGCCTGGTTCGACTGGTGGATCTACGCCTACCCCCTTCCGGAGGCCGAGCGCGCGGGGATCGCCCGGGCGTTCGCAAAGGGGTCCGTGCAGGACCGCGCGCAGGCGCTGACCGACCTCGTCTCGTTCTTCCCGAGGACGCGCATCCGGTCCGAGACGCAGAGCGCCGGCGGGCGCATCTCGTATGCCGCGGAGGTCGACGATCCGGAGGCCACCGACCGCAAGCGCGCGGCGCTCGTGCTCCTCGAGTCGGCGTTCGCCGACCCGAACCCCTACGTCCGGCAGTGCGCGCAGAACCTCGCCGTGAACCTCGGCCGCACCGCGATCCCGCTGCTGCGCGGCGAGCTGGCGGCGCCCGACGCGGTCCGAAGATCCGCGGCGAGCGCGACCCTCGGGGAGATCGGCCTGGCGCCGGGGATTCCCGCGCTCATGGAGGCGCTCGGCGACCCCCACCCGCTCGTCGCGGCGGAGGCCGCCTTCGCCCTCGCAAAGGTCGGCGACCCCGCGGCCCAGGGTGGACTGCGGCGCGCGGCGCTCGCCCTGGACGAGCGCCGGGCCCCCGCGCTGGCCGCGCTCGCTTCCCTCGGGGAGGGCGGCGGCCTCGACCCCCTCCTGCTGCTCCTGCGCGTCCCGGGCACGCGAGCGCAGGCGCTCGCCGCCCTGGAGCGCCTCGCCGGGATCCGGTACGAGTCGCGCCCCCGTCCGGAGGGGCGCGACCTCTGGCTCGCCCGCCACCGTCTCCGGGTGGGCGCCGGAGCGCTGCGCGACGACCCCGAGGCGTGGCGCCGGTGGTGGGAGGCGGAACGCCCTCCCACGAGGCCCCGGGCGGAGAACGCCCGCTGACCGGTCGCTTGACCGGACGGCGCGCCCCGGACAGACTTCCATTCCGCCCGTGAGCGCCCAGGACGATGACCCGGAGGATCTGCCGCCCCCCGAGGGGGACGGGATCGTCCCGGCCCCGGACGATGCGGAAATCCCCCCCGAGGAGGTTCCCCCTCCCGAGGACGGCGTCCCGCCCCCGGACGACGCGGAGTCCGCGCCGTCCGGGGAGCCCGCCCCGGCGGAAGATCTTCCGCCGGAGGAGGAGCCCGCCCCCGCGCCCGAAGGGAAACCCGGCGGCAGGAAACCGTTCCCGAAACTGAAAAAGATCGGCCTCGGGACCGGCAAGCCGCTCTCGAAGTTCGGCGCGAAGGGGCTCAAGAAGGATGCCGCGAAACCCCCAAGGGTGCGCAAGCCCCCGCGCGTACGCCGCGGCGGAGGGAAGAGGCTGGTCGCCGCGCTCGTGTTCCTGGGTGCCCTGGGAGCCGGCGGGTTCTTCCTGCGGCACCCGGCCCTGTACCTCTGGAACGTGCGCCGGCTGAACGTCGGGGAGGACGCACAGATCGCCGCGGCCCGCGCGTCGATGGATTCCATGCGCGACTACGCCCTCCCGATGCTGAGGCGGGATGCCGCGCCGCCCGGGGTCGCTGGCCGGATCCGCGCGATCCGCGCCTTCGGACGATGGGGCGTGAGCGAGGCGGTCGAAGCCGCCGCCGCGGCCTCCCAGGAGGCGACCTACGCGGAGGTGCGCCGCGCCGGCATCCTCGCGCTGGGGGATGTCATGGCCGCGGGGGACGCGTCGGCCTCGAGCGACGCCCTGAAGAAGCTCGGGGAACTCCTCACGAGGCACGACCGCCCGGACGCGGAGAGGTCCCTCCTGCTGAAGCAGGTGCTCTCGGCCCCCTCCGGGGGCGAGGAGGCGCTCCGCCTGACCGTCGCGCACCTCGGCGACCACGGCCTGTATCTGCGCAAGGACCTCGTCGACGAAGTGGACGGACTCTGGACCGCGCTCCTGCGTAACAACTTCGAGGACCGCGACTCCCGGGTGCGGCGCATCATCGTCGAGCGCCTCCTGGATCGCCTCGACCACCCCGCCGCGATCCCGATCCTGATCCGCGGACTGGACCCCTCCCACGCCCGGGGCGACCAGGGGAGCCCGTGGGTGCCGTACGTCGCGTACGACCGCCTGCGCCGGCTCACCCGCCAGACGATCGAGTACGACCCGTACGGCCCCCGCGACGAGGACTACCTCCTCTGGCAGGAATGGTGGAAGGAGAACCAGCACCGGTACTGACATGGCCAAGATCCCAGACGGCGGGAACCCCACGAAGACCTCCAAGACCGCGCGCGCCGGCAAGGGGCCGCGCGTCCCGAGGCAGCGCGGGGCCGGGTGGAGGGTCTGGGGAATCGTCCTGGCGGCCCTCCTGGGGGGGCTCGGATTCGCGCTGCACGAGCCCGTCTTCTACGCGCTCTCCATGGGACAGCTCCAGTCGGACGACCCCGACACGGTCGTATCGGGCCGCGCGAGGATCGGCTCGATCGAAACGTACGCGAAGGAGAAGATCCTCCTGGGGTGCGGGTCGGACCAGCCGATGCCGCGGCGCCTCGCCTCCGTGCGCTCACTCGGCCGCTGGGGGATCCCCGAGGCGGTCGCTCCGTGCCAGTCGGCCGCGCGCGACGCGGCCCCCCTCCTGTCGGAGGCCGGGATCGCCGCCCTGGGCGACCTCCTGGAAACCGGCGGCGAGGAGGTCGCGGGGAACGCGATGCACGCGCTCCACGAGATCCTCGGCGCCACCGAAAGCGCCGGCACGCCCCTCGACGCCGCCTCCCGCGCGAGGGTGGAGCGGCGGCTTCTGGCCGTCCGGCAGCTCGGGCGCGTCCAGCACGAGGCGCTGCGCAGGGAGAACCTCGCGGCGATCCTCCTCCACCTGCAGGACGCCGTCCCGGAGATCCGCTACGTCCTGGTGGACATCCTGGCGGGAATGTTCGAGTCACTCTACGACCGGATCGAGGCGGACGACCGCCCCGTGCGCGGCGATGTCGAAACCTACCTGCGCGCGCGCGGCAACGCCAAGGCGACCTGCGGCGTGCTGGTCGCCGCCCTCGACGAGGGGGGCGACGCCAAGTACTGGACCCGGCACCAGGCGATCGACCTCCTGCGGCGCCTGACGTTCACGACCGACGACGACCGCCCCTTCGACGTCTACGCCCCGACCAGCGCGCAGATGGACGCCTGGAAGAGATGGCAGTCGGGGCTGGCGGAGGGGTACGAGTTCCCCGTTCCTCCCGCAGGGGCGCAGTAGGGCGCCGGGGCACGTACCCCTCGCGCAGTACAGAAAACGCGGCCTGGCGTCTTATCGCGGCGGAGGCGACACAGCCCCCCGTACGACCGCGTTCGCCGGCTCCTCGCCGCGGGAGACGGCGATGACATTGCGGGCGGCGAGGACGGCCATGCGGTCGCGGGTCTCGACGGTGGCGCTGCCGATGTGCGGGGCGAGGACGGCGTTGGGAAGGGCGCAGAGGCCCGGGGAGAGGGCGGGCTCCGATTCGAAGACGTCGAGGCCGGCGGCGGCGATCGTTCCGTCGCGCAGCGCCTCGACGAGGTCCGCCTCACGGACGACTGCTCCGCGGGCGGTATTGACCAGGATCGAGGTCCGTTTCATCCGATGGAGCTCGGCGCGGGCGATCAGGCCGCGCGTCTCGGACGACAGGGGACAGTGGATCGACAGGACGTCGGAGCGCGACAGAAGGGGAGGGAAGGCGACACGCTGCGCGCCGCAGGTCCGTTCCAGGTCGCTCTTGGGGGAGTTGGCGTTGTAGAGGATCTTCATGCCGAACGCCGCGGCACGGCGGGCGACCGCCGAGCCGATCCGACCGGCGCCCAGGAGCCCGAGCGTCTTGCCGGCGAGTTCCGTGCCGAGCAGAAGATCGGAGCGCCACCCGGCGAAGCGACCTTCCCGCACGAAACGGTCCGCCTCGACGAGGCGGCGCGCGCAGGCGAGGATCAGCCCGAGCGTCAGGTCGGCGGTCGCCTCGGTCAGGACGTCGGGCGTGTTCGTCACCCAGATCCCCCGTACGCCAGCCGCCTCGCGGTCGATGTTGTCCACCCCCACCGCATAGTTCGCCACGACCCGCAGGCACGGCGCCTGCGCGAGCCGCGCGGCGTCGACACGGTCCGACAACCAGCAGAGGAGCCCCTCCGAGCGGGCGAGCCGGTCCGTCCAGTCCGCCTCGGCCATCCCCTCGGAGGGCCCGGGCCCGAGAACCTCCAGGCCCGCCTCGCGCAGGAGCGCGAGGGCCGCATCCGGGACCGGGCGGGAGACGGTGACGCGGAAGGTCACGCGAGCTTGGCGCGCGCGAGCGCGAGCGCCGCGAGGCCGCCGTCGAGCGCCGCCTCCTCGACCGCGAACGAGATCCGGAAGTGCCCGGCGCGGCCGAACCCGGTCCCCGGCACCACGATCACGCGCTCCTGGAGCGCCCCCTGCGCGAAGGCGACGTCGTCGGGGATCGGAGAGCGGGGGAAGACGTAGACCGCCCCCTCGGGAACCACGAAGTCGTACCCGGCGCGACGCAGCCCCTCCACCGTGCGGTCGCGCAGGCGCCGGTACGTCTCGACCGGCGGCGGGACGTCCAGGAGGCGCAGGACCGCCAGCTGCATCGTCGCGGGGGCGTTCACGAACCCGAGGGTGCGGTTCGCGAAGATCAGCGCGTCCGCGACGCGCCTGTCCGCGCACCGCGGAGAGGCGGCGACGAACCCGATCCGGTCGCCCGGGATCGAGAGCGCCTTGCTCCAGGAGTAGATCAGGAGCGAGTTGTCGTAGTCGTTGAGGAAGTTCGGGGCCGTCCCCTCGTAGACGATCGGGCGGTACGGCTCGTCGGAAATGAGGTAGATCGACCGACCGAGCCGCGCCTCGGCGCGGCGCAGGCAATCGGTCAGGGAGCGCAGGGACGCGGCGGAATAGACCCGCCCGGTCGGGTTGTTCGGGGTGTTCACCATCACGACCTTCGTGCGGGGGCCGAGGCGAGCCTCGATCGCCGCGACATCCAATTCGCAGCGCGCGTCGGTCTCGACGACCACCGGAACTCCCCCGCAGTGCTCGGCGTAGAAGAGATACTCGACGAAATACGGGGCGAGACAGAGCACCTCGTCGCCGGGATCCACGAGCGCCTTGAGGGCGATGCTGATCGCCCCCCCCGCCCCCACGGTCATGACGACCCCCTCCGAGCGCGCGTCGAGAATCCCCGCTCGCCGCACCCACTCGGCGACCCGTTCGCGCACCTGAGGGAACCCCGCGTTCGGCATGTACCGGTGGTGCCCCTCTCCGCGGGAGGCGCCCAGCTCGCGCAGCGCCTCGAAGAACGGCTCGGGCGGCTCCAGGACGGGGTTCCCCAGCGACAGGTCGTGCAC
>JACQRN010000182.1 GCA_016206515.1 Planctomycetota bacterium
CCCCCGGGGCTCCCTCCGGAGCCGGAAGAGGACGAGGTCGCGGCGATGGTGTTGCCGTAGCATCCGAGATCCACGCACCCGCCGTTGGGATCCGGCTCGTAGGAGTACGGGTCGGTAGGATCCCCCGCGTCGACCGCCGGGGAGGCGGACAGCAGGTGGTAATCGGTCGCGACGCGCGACACGTAGAGGGGGTCCGCCCAGATCGTGCCGGTCCCGAGGGTAACGTCCCCGGCCTTGTCCGCGCCGTTCCCGAAGAAGCCGTTGTAGGTCGTCTCCAGGGAGGCGTCCGAGTCGGTCAGGTTCACGCCGTTCCCCGCGTTGAAGGTGAGGAGGTTGTTGCGGATCACGGCGCCGCCGTGGTCACAGCGGACCGCATCGCCGGTGCTGTCGGAGACCGTGTTGTTCAGGATGGTGGCCGAGCCGCCCGTCTGGACGTGGATCCCGGTCCCGGCCTGCACGATCAGGCAGTTCTGGATGAGGAGCGCCGCGTTCCCGGTCGCGATCCCCACGTCGGCCCCGAGGATCGTCAGGCCGTACACCTCGGTCACGCCGGCGGGGGCGCCCGGGGGGGCATCCGGGTCATCGACGATCTCGACCGCCGCGGTGCTGCCGCCCGTCTTGTGGGGAAGCGCGTTGATGACCGTCTGCCCGGGGATCCCCCGCAGGCGCACCCCCTTCTTGAGCCGGATCAGCTCCGAGAACGTCGTCGCCCCGAGGTCGATCACGTCGCCGTTGGAGGCGGCGTTGATCGCGTCCTCGATCGAGTTGTAGGAGACCGCCCCGTTGAGGGTCACCTTCGGTTTCGGCGTCTCGGTGACGTACGCCCCGGGACCCTCCGCACCCGCGGCGTCATAGGCCGTCACGAGGAAGGTGTACAGCGTGTAGTTCGTCAATCCGCCGACGGAATACGCCAGGACGTTCCCCGCATCCACGGGGATCGGGAAGAACCCCTCGGTCCCGACGCGCCAGGAGACCCGGTACCCGGAGGGGGTCCCGGACAGGGGCGGCGCCCACATCAGGTTGACGATGCCGCCGGCCGGGTCGGGCTTCGCCTTCAGGATCTGCGGCGCCCCGTCCGGCGCCGGCCCGCTCCCCACCTTCACCTCCTGCAGCGCGCTCCAGGCGGACGCCGCGCCCAGGGGGTCCACGGCGCGTACCGCCCAGTACAGGCGCGTCCCCTTCTCGAACGGCCCGAGCGTGGCGGTGAGCGCACCGACCCCGGCGGAGACGGTCCCGTCGGCGTCGTCGCGGATCTCACCGTCGTCGTCGTAACGGATCTCGTACGCGAGGGACGCGGTCGAGTGGTTCGCGTCCACTGACGTGCCGTAGCTGACCGTGACGCCGGCGGGGCCCTGTCCGGGGATGGCGATCGTGCTGCCGCCGGAGGGCGCGTACGGCCCCGCTGGAACGCCCGGGGGAGGGTTTGCGGTGAAACCGCGGGCGACCCCCTCGACCGTGACCGAGAAGACGCGTCCGTTGAACGCCGCGGGGGACGCCAAGTAGTTCTGTCCGGCCGGGAGGAGGTGGGTCTCCAGGAGCGTCCCGTTCGATCGCTGGAACACGAGGACGGAGTCGGCGATCGCGACGATCGCTTCCGACGGGGTCAGGATCGGGGAGGGGACGGAACCCGCGGTCGGGGAATCGAGCAGGGTCTGGTATCCCCACCGCGGGATCCCGTTCGAGGTGGAGAGGAGGTAGGCGCCCCACTGCGCGGCGGGGGAGCCGTCCTCCCTCTGCACGATGAGGACGTCGTCCCCCTCCACGGCGGGGGAGGAGGTGCGGAACACCTCCTGGCCAAAGAACTTCGGGGCGCCGAGCGGTTTCGAGACCGCCTGGTCTTCGACATCGAGCGCCTCTTCCAGGTCGGTCAGGTCCACCCCCATCTCCATCTCGAGGTCGTCGATCATCGCATGACGGCTCTCGGGGTCGAGCGAGGCGAGGTACTCCAGTGTCGGGAGACCGCCTTGTCCGAGGTCGGGCAGGATCAGCGTCGGCGGCGGCGCGGAGGGCATGTCGCCGGGCTTGCTCGAGTCCGGCACGAGCGGACGGACCTTCCAGGACTGCAGCCCGGTGGCGAGGTCGAACCGGTAGAGGTTGTAGTTCCATCCTCCGGGAGCGAAGTAGACGGCGCCGCCGGAGACGGCCGGGGTCGAGATGAACACGTCCCCGTCCGCGACCGATGTCCACAAGGTCGCGCCGGTCGCGCGGTCCACGGAGCGTACCCGGCCGTGCCCCGTCCCGACCACGAGGGAACTCCCCGCGTACGCGAATCCGGAATAGGTCGCCTGCTCCAGGCCCTGGGTGTACCGTTCCGCGCCGGTGACGAGATCGAGGCAGGAGAACCCCCGCCGCGGCGATCCCAGGGCGAGAACGACATCCCCCTCGGGCGTGATCAGCGGGGGGGAGATGAGCAGGCTGCGCAACTCACGTTCCCAGAGCGTGTTTCCGTTCGCGGTGTCCAGGCAGTAGAACTTCCCCGAACGGGCGCCGAACAGGAGACGCCCTCGGCTCACGGCCAGGGTGCCGTCCACCATCTCGTTCCCCAGCGCGCGGGACCAGACGGGTGTCCCCGTCGCCGCGTCCAGGCAGAAGACGGCTCCCGAGCGCGTGGCGACGAACACCCTGTCGTCGATACCGCACGGGCTCGATACGACGGGGGCTCCGAGGCTCCGTTCCCACGACAGCGTCCAGGGTGTCGGGAGCGTTTCGGCGGTGGTTCCGTTCCTCGATGGGCCCGAGCGGAACAGGGGCCAGTCCTCGGCTCGGCCGGGGAGGGACAGGAGGAGGCCCCCGCAGAGGAGCGCCGCCAGTGAAGCGCACCAGAGCGGTGTACGCATGACCCTCCCGTGGATCGGCGTAATGGACATCGCTCCCATGGGCATTCTAGCCGTTCCTCCCGCGTTGAGGTAACATCGAATGGGGTGGAAAATATCACAAAATCCATTGCCTGAAAGAGATGCGCATAGATATAGTTCCACCGATTTGATTCTGGCACACGCTCATGTCACAAGCGGATCGGATCGAAGTCAGGGTGTCTGCGTGAGTGGAACGGAGGGGGGCATGAGCGACGGGGCGGAGAGGGCGTAGATCGATGGACCTGAAGGACTACCTGCGCATCGTCCGTCGGCGGTTTGGGTATTTCGTCGGTTTCCTCGCATTTATCCTGGTCATGTACGCGGGCTGGATCAGCTGGGAGCCGGAGGTCTGGAGCGCCGAGGCGATCATTACGGTCAAGTCGCTCGGCGAGCGGCTCGAGAAGGTGCAGAGTCTCGCGGCTGGCGGCGTCGCCTTCCTGAGCCAGGAGGTCTGGCGACAGGTCTACTGGATGCAGAGGACGGAGCAGCTGCAGTTCCATTCCGCCGTGCTTCTCTACCTCGTCCTGCATCGGGGCGAGGAGGGGTTGGGCGAGAATCTCGACCGGATCCGGGAGGGGTTCAAGGGGGAGTTTCCGGGGAACAGCGGGGTGGGGATGCTTCGCCCCGTGGAGGATCTCGAAGCGGCGCTCGGGGCCCGCGTCTATCAGGCGCTGATCGACGAGCAGTTCCAGCAGACCAAGAACCTCTTCAGCGAGGCTCGCACCGGCGCGTTGCAGGGGGGGCAGGAGGATCCCGTGATCGCGGTGAAGCGACTGCGAGACTGGATCGACCTCCACATCGAGATCAACTCCGATGAGGAGTCGGGTCTCCTCACGGTTGCCGCGAAGGCTTCCAATAAATTCGAGGCGGTTCTCGCCGCGAACGTCGTGGCGGGGGCCGCGCAGTGGGTCGACTTCTATACGAAGCAGAGCGACTTCAACCGCACGCTGTTGGCCTACGATACGGAGTACGACAGGACGAAGGCGGACATCGTGGAGGCCCGCGCCAGCGTCATGGCCGCCGTGAACTCGAGAACGGATGTCCTGCAGCGGTGGAACCTGGACGATCTTGGGGCGGCCCGGCTGAAGGCCGCGGACCGCCGCCAGACGCTGGCGGGGCTGATCGTCGATAACACCCGCTCGATCGAGACAACGAGTGCCGACCTCCTGCGGATGGAGGAGCAGCGGGATCGCGAGGAGGAGAGCGAACCGACCTCCGAGCGGGTTGAGCAGTCCCGGGCGCGGAAAATCGATCTGGAACAGCAGATCCAGGGAATGCTCGATACCGGTTTCCTGGAAGGGCACCCCGACGTCGTACGGGCCCGGGGGCAGCTCCGTGTCGTCGACCGCGAGATCGGCGACGCCATCCAGTACGCCGTCGAACAGCGCACGAGGAATTACCTGGATGCGCAGCAGAATGCCGCCTGGAGGCTCGATGACCTGCGGTCCCAGGGGACGAGGCTCTCGCAGGAGTACGAGGAGATCAAACAGACGGACGTGATCCTCACGGGGCTTGAGACCGATTTTCACGACGACCTGACCCGCATCCGCGAACTGACGGATATCCAGACGCTCCTGGCGAACAAGCGGGCCGTCCTGAAGATCGCCCGGGGCGAGACGCTGGGCGTCATGGATGTCTCGAAGGTGGCGCAGGTCGAGCAGACCAACCGCGCGCTGAAGACCTCCACCAAGTCGTGGCCGTTCGTGATCCTGATCGCGCTGGTGACGTCGGTCTTCGTCGTCTACCTCCTGGAGTACCTCGACACGCGCATCAAGTCCGAGCACGACGTCCGCCGCCACGTGAACCTGCCGGTGCTGGCCAAGATCCCGCGGCAGCCGGAGGGGGAGGAGGTCCTCCTCGGCGAGATGGACCTGCGCGGCAAGTTCGCGGAGGTCTTCAACACCGTCGCCACGCTGATCCACTCCACCGCCAGGGACCTGGGGCTCAAGACCTTCGTGATCACCAGCACAAAGGAGGAGGAGGGGAAGACCACGATCGCGATCGACCTGGGGGTCGCGCTGGCCCGCAAGGGGCTCAAGGTGGTCCTCGTCGACTCCGACCTGCGCCGTCCGCAGATGCACGACCTGCTGGGGCTCGACAACTCGGTCGGGCTCTCCTCGATTCTGGAGGGGCGTCTGAAGGCGAAGGAGGTCCTGGACGATATCACCGGTGCCCCGCAGCGCACGGCGATCGACGATTTCCTCCGTCCGACGACCGAGAAGAACCTGCGCGTGCTCACGAGCGGGCCGATGCCGCCGGACCCCGTCGGCGTCATCGAGTCGGTCCAGATGCAGGCGCTCGTCGAGGAGCTCAAGGGGATGGCGGATTATGTGATCTTCGACACGCCGCCGATCTATCACGTCGGCGATGCGCTGACCCTGGCGCCACTGTCGGACGCGAACCTCCTGGTGATCGGCGCGGGGCTCGTCGACCACCACGAGGTCGCCTGGGCCAAGCACCTCCTGTCGAACGTGGAGTCGAACATCCTCGGCGTGATCCTGAACTTCGAGGCCGAGGAGAGCCGAACGTACAACTACTACTACAACTACTACACGAAGTCCTATCGTTACCGGTAGCGCCCTCGAAGACTTCCCGTTGCGCGGACCCCGCATGCTCCGGTAACGTTCGGCTCGACCATGTGGTTTCTGCGGTCGGGCCCCCGGATCCAGGAGATCCCCCTCAACCGGATCTTGAGCAACCCGTACCAGCCCCGGAAAGAGGTGAGGGAGGAGGGGCTCCAGCACCTGATGCAGTCCATCGCGGAGAACGGCCTGATCGTCCCGATCATCGTACGCCGGCTGGACCGCGGCAGGAATTTCGAGCTGGTCGCCGGGCAGCGCCGCGTGCAGGCATGCCGGCGCCTCAACTGGAAGAGGATCCCCGCGCTCGTGCGGAGCCTCTCGGACCGGGATGTCACGCAGGTGAGCCTCCTGGAGAACCTCCAGCGCGCCGAGTTGAGCGCGGTAGAGGTGGCGGAGAGCTTCGAGCGCCTCGTGCGCGACTACGTCCAGGTCGGTCGCGAGGACCTCGCGCGGAAGCTCGGCCTCGATCCGAAGGAAGTCGCCAGCCAGGGACAGCTGCTCTCGCTCTCCGTCGTGACGCGCGAGGCGGTGATGACGGGCCTGATCACGGAGCGGCACGCGCAGGCGATGCTCGCGTTGAGCCGGGAGGAGGACCAGATCCGCGTCCTCAAACAGGTCCACAAGGAGGATCTCTCGGTCCGCCAGACGAAGATGCTCGTGCAGCAGGTCCTCTCGGAGCGCGAGCGTCCGCCCTCCGCGCCGGGGTCCGCCCCGGCCGGCGTGGGCACGACGGAGGGGCCCCTCGTCGGGCGTCTCGAGGGGGAACTCGGGAAGCTTCTTGCCGGGAACGGATTCCATACGGAGGCGCTCGAGGCGATCGTCCGCGAACTCGGGCAGGGCCTGGACCTGGACGCCGCGGGGGCGCTGGCGTTCCCGGAGGAGACGTCCGCCGTCGCGGAAGGTGGCTCGGTGGAGCGCCATATGCTCCGGGCCGCGAGGGTTTCCCTCTGGGTTGCGCGCCACGCCGGATGGAGCGCCGAGCGGCTCCAACAGGTCGGCGTCGCGGCGCTTCTCTACGACGTGGGATTGAGGCGTGTCGACCCGCAGCTGCTGTCGCGCCGCGGGCCGTTGAGCCCCGCCGAGCAGATCCTCGTCCGCAGGCATGTCTCGCACGGGGAGGAGATCCTCTCGCGGCTCACGGGGCTCGACCCGGACGTCCGCGCGGGGGTTCTCCAGCATCACGAACGGTTCGACGGGAGCGGGTACCTCAACGGCCTGCGCGAGCGCGGGATCCATCCGGTCGCGCAGCTGATCGGGATGGCCGACGCGTACGTGGCGATGTGCGAGCGCCGGCCGCACCGCGACGGCTACACCCCGTACCGCGCGCTGAAGGTTCTGCAGATCGAGACGGAGCGCGGCGCCCACGACCCCGAGCTTCTGGGGCGATTTATCGCCGCGCTCTCCCTGTATCCGGTCGGCAGCCGCGTGGTCCTTTCCGACAATCGCGTCGGCGTCGTCGCGCGCCCCGGGGCGGCTCCGGTTCGTCCCGTCGTCCG
>JACQRN010000183.1 GCA_016206515.1 Planctomycetota bacterium
CACCGCCTGCTCGGCGACCGGGTCCGGCAGGGCAACCGCGCCCCGGGCCGGCGCGAGGGAGTCCCCGCCGCGCAGCACCGAGGCGCGCGGCGCCAAGGCGCGCAGCGCCGAGGCGGGACGGATCCCCCCCTCCCACGCCAGCGCGGAGCCCGCCAGGACCAGGAGCACGCGCGCGGAGGCGGGGAGCGGCGCGCGGAGGCTCCCCGGAACGGCGGTCGCGCCCCCCGCCCGTCCGCCGGAGCAGAGGAAGCCGGTTCCGCACGAACCCCACAGGAGGGCGATCGGAAGCGACCCCTCCGCGCCGAACAGGGACGCGACCGCCCAGGCCGCCAGCGCACCGCGCACGCCGTCCCGCACGCGAGCCTCCGGGCCGCTGTCGCGCCGGACCGACAACAACGCAACGGCCACCGCCACGCCGAGCGCCAGCGCGCAGGGCCACCCGGCCTCGACGGCGATCTGCAGGGGGAGCGAGTGCGCATGCGTGACGCGCGTCGAACTCCCCTCGAGGGCGTAGACCTCACCGGGAGCCCCCCCGGAGGGATCCGGCGAGTCGAACGCCCCGAAAAAACTCCCGGGGCCGTGCCCCAGCCATGGCGCACCGAGGGTGACGCGCCCCGCGCGCGCGAGGGTCCGCACGCGGAACGCATGGCGATCCATCAGGCCGCTCGCGAACCCCCACGACCCGAGGGCGAGCGCCGCGACCGCCCCGAGGGCCAGCGAACGCCGCGCACCCAGACGGCGCGCGAACGCCCCCAGAAGCCCCGCTCCCAACCCGACCGCGGCGGCCTCGCCTCCCGAGGCCGCGACCGCCAGCCCCCCCGCGGCGCCGAGGAGAAGGATCCCGCGCCTCGCCGAGCGCGGGGCGCGGCGGTCCCAGACTCCCGCGCAGAACGCCAGCGCCATTGCACCGGCCAGCCCCGCGAGGTTCTTCGACGGCAGGGGGAAGGAATTGAGATCGAAGGACGCCGACGCGTACGCCTCGCGCCAGATGCCCCCCTCTTCCAGCACGCGCGGCAGGAACGCCCCGGCCCACCGCCACAGCGCAACGGCCATGCCGGAGACCGGAGCCACCCCGATCCAGGCCACTAGGTGTCGGCCCTGTGCGCCTCCGAGGGCGACCCACACCCCCAGGACCGCGCACGACACCGCGGTCGCGCCGGATGCCGACCCCGAGGAGAAGCGCCCCGCTTGCAACGCCGAGACGAGCGCGAGGATCCCCCACCCCGCGAGCCCGGCAAGCCCTATGCGATCCAGCCGGGCAGATGGCAGGGAACACCCACCGGCAACCGCCGGAAACATCCCTGCGCAAACCAGGAGCGATCCCGCCGCGACGGCGATCCACGCCTCCTGGGAGAGCGCCAGGATCTGGTCCTCCGGCGCGACAAACCACAGGGCCGCCGCAAGCGCCAAGCCCAGGAGCGATCCGAAGGACAGGATGGAGCGCCACGCCACGGCCAGAGCGTACGACACAGGCGCTCTCGACAACATCAACCCGCGGCCATGGATGGCCGTGGTCGCCGAGCGGAGCGAGGCAGGGCGACGAGCGCTCCGCGCGAGGGTCGCCCGCACCAAGGTGGCGGAGCGCAAAGCGGTCCGCTGGTGCGGGCGACGGGCGGCCACGGAGGGCCGCCCCGGATAACGGCGCGAGGAGGAAGCGGGCCAGGGATGGCCCATTCGAAAGAGGTCCACCGCCCTCAAGCACCCTGCGGACACGATGTCCGCAGGGTGCGTTGAGAACATTGAGAACTAGAACCCGCTCGAATTCGTCAGGACGGTCAGGTTGGCCTTGGTCGGCCCGTGCTGCGTGGTCCCTCCCGCTCCGATCGAGTTGGTGTAGTCCGTCGTTTCCGTGTGCCCGTCAAAGAAGCAGATGACGCTCTTCCCTCCGTGCCGATCCCCATTCTGCGTCGGATCGCACATCGCGCATACGGTCGACGCCGGGTTCACCGGGTTCGTGACCATCGGCGACTCCTGGTTGCGACCGGCATAGGAGATTCCAGACGCCGCCGGGTGACCACCGTCGATCGGACCGTACGCCTTCGGATCCTGCACCGCAAGCGCGCCGCCTGCAAAGAAAACCTCCCCCAGCGGACCCGCGTCGGCCGTCGACCCCACCCCGATGGCCGCCGTCGGGCAGAAACACTGCTTCACGTCCATGATCTTGGCGCAGACGAACTGCACATACGTCGCCTTCCCCCACCTGAACTGCGGTACCGCGCCGAAGTCGTCCAGGTACAGCTGGTGGGCGGTGAAGAATTCCCTGAGGTTCGCCTGGCACTTCTTGATGTTCGCCTTCTTCTGCACGCCGAACACCGTCGCCAGGAGGATCCCGGCGAGAATCCCGATAATCGCAATCACGACCAGAAGTTCGATCAACGTGAAACCGCGCTTCCCACCCTTCAGGATGTTTCTCATACCTGCTCCTTTCCCCAACCGGTTCAAGCCGCCTTGTCTGACCTGCATGTCGATCACCCCCCTTCGAGGACAAAACACGCGACCCTTGCCGCGGCACGGCGCCGCGGACCTCCGGGAGCGTACCCCATGCAGACCTCTACGGCAACCTCATGACAACGAAGGGAGGACCGCTTAGATTCTGGGTGTGGGGACCGTTGCGCCGTCGGAAGAGCCCGGACCCGCCTGGCGGGGACGGGCCCTGATCCTGGCCTGCTCGCTCCTCCCCTGGGCCGCCGCGCTCCCCGGACCGTTCCTCTACGACGACTATCTCTACGTCGTGTACCACCGCTTCGTGAGCCATCCCGACGTCCCCAGCGTCCTCGCGTCCCCGTTCGTCCCCGGGAACCCCAGCCAGGGGCTGTACCGCCCCCTGACGATCCTCTCGTACGCGGCGGACCTGCGGGCCTGGAACCTGAACCCCGTCGGGTTCCACATGACCAACCTCCTCCTCCATGCCGCAACGGCGTTCCTGGTCGCGGGGTTGGCGCGCGCGCTGCGCCTCCAGCGGTCCGCCGCGACCCTGGCCGGGGCCCTGTTCGGCGCCCATGCCCAGCACGCGGAGGTGGTCGGGTGGATCACCGGGCGCTCGGAGATCCTGTCCACCGGGTTCGCGATCCTCGCGATCCTTCTTTGGATGCGCGCGGGGACCGCCAGGAGCCTCGCATGGGAAGCCGGCGCGTTCCTCGCCTTTGTCCTGGCGGTCCTTTCCAAGGAGACCGGGGTCACGGCACCGGCGCTTGCCTTCCTCGTCGCCGCCGCGCGGGGCCGCATCGCGTGGCGGAGGTGGTTCGCGCGCGCGGGCGCTTGCGTCCTGTTCCTGGCGAGCTGGGGCGCGCTGCGTATCCTTCTTTTCGCTCCGGACGATGGGAATGCGACGGCGGGATCCTTCCTCGAGCGGCTCGGCCCGGCGAGGGACACATCCCCCACGGCGGAATACACCCTGCTCCAGCGCCTGGGGCTCCTCGTCCCCTCCCAGGGGTACCACCTCCTGCGCCTCCTCTGGCCCGTGAGGCTCAGCGTCGTCACGCAGTACCCGTCCCCCGCGGAGGACCCCGTCGCGTACTGGGCGGGGGCGCTCCTCCTCGGCTTGGCCATGGCGCTCCCCCCCCTCCTGTGGCTGCGTGGACAGTACGCACTCTGCGCCTGCGCCGCGTGGTACTGGGTTGCGCAGGCCCCCACGCTCAACATCCTCCCGATCGGAGAGCGATTCGCGGAACGCTTCCTCTACCTCGCCAGCGCGGGGGTCTGCGTGCTCGGGGGGGCCGCCCTGTCACGGGGTCGAACATTCCGGATCGTGGCGATCCTTGGACTGTCGCTGCTCGCTTCTCGACACGCCTCCGTATGGGGGTGCTGGCCCCGATCGAGGGAGGCGCCCGCCGGCACGCCAGGGAATGACACGCCACCGCCCCAACACCGCTTCTGGTCGGAACAGGTTCGCGAGAAGCCCGGCGACACCCGGCCGTATGCGGGGCTGGGCGTGCTGTGGAGGTTTGCGGACGGCGAGCGGGCCGAGCATTTCCTCCGGAAGTCGCTCACCATCAACAGGAACGGCTACTCGCTGTTCTTCTTCGCCTACATCCGCGACCGGCGCGGGGAGGACCCCGCCGTCACCTGCCCGATCCTGGAGGCGTCCGTCCGGCTGATACCGCAGCGGATGGAGGCGGTCGCCTTCCTGGCCGACCTCTACGATCGACTCGGACGATACGAGGAGGCTCTGCGGCTCTACGCGAAGGTCGCCCTGACGGACCCGCACTTCGAGGACATCCACTACCACGTCGCCCGCCTGATCCTCCGCCAGGACGCGGACCGCGCCCTGGCGTACCTCACCGAGGTCGCCCACCCGCGCACGGAGATCCCGGCCCCGCGCGCCCACTGCCTGCGGGCCGCCCTGCTCTGGGAGCGTGGGGATCGCCAGGCGGCCCGGGGGATTGTCCGAGAGGCGCTCCGGTCCGTCGACGTGAAATACCCGGCGCGGACGGTCGAGTTCCGCATCCTCGCCGCGGCCGACCTCGTCAAGAGGGAATCGCTCCCCTTGGCGGAGATCTGCCTGCGCGAGGCCGCCGCCCTCGACCCGCAAAAGAGCCAGATCCCCTTCAACCTCGGGGTCGTGATCGCCGCCCAAGGGGAGGCGCGCAGGGAGGAGGCCGCGGTGCACCTCCGCCGGGCCGTGGATCTCGGGTACAAGGTTCCACCGGAGGTCTGGGACGCGGCCGGCCTTCCGCGCCCGGGACGGTAGCGCCTACGTCCCGGAGCGCC
>JACQRN010000188.1 GCA_016206515.1 Planctomycetota bacterium
CTCCGGGGAGCGCGCCTCGGTCGTCCGGATCCCACGCTCCCTGGCGATCCATTCCGCGTTCACGGGGTTCAGCGTCTCGGTGCAGAAGTGCCGCAGCGCCCCGCAGAGCGCCCAGACCGACAGGGCGCGGATCTCCGCGCGCGCGATCTCCCCCTCGCAGGTCAGCGCGATCCGCAGGACCCGCCCGCGCGCCAGCTGGGCGGCGAAGCTGCCCAGCACCTTCGACAGGTCGACGAAGGCGGCCGTGCGAGGGTCGGACGTGGCGACCGCGTTCACCGCGCTCGTGATGCGCCCGTGCGAGAAGAACGCGACGAACTGCTCCGCGATGTCCACGGCGATCCGCTTGTGCGCCTCCTCCGTGACGCCGCCCAGGTGGGGCGTCAGGATCACGTTGTCGATCTCGGTGAGATCGGAGGTGCCCAGCGGCTCCCGTTCGAAGACGTCGAGCGCGGCCCCGGCCAGGCGTTTGGCGCGCAGCGCCGCGGCCAGCGCCTTCTCGTCGACGACGCCGCCGCGGGAGGTGTTCACCAGGCGCGCGGTTGACCGCATCATCGCGACCTGGCGCTCGCCGATCAGGCGCTTCGTCCGCTCGTTCAACGGGACGTGCAGGGTGACGATGTCCGATTCTCGCAGGAGCGCGTCGAGGTCCACCAGGGTGATCCCGGCCTCCGCGGCCCGCTCTCCTGCGAGGTAGGGGTCCGTCGCGATCACGCGCATCCCGTGCGCCATGCCCAGGCGGGCGACCGTCATCCCGACGCGCCCGAGCCCGACGACCCCCAGCGTCCGGCCCATCAGCTCGACGCCGGTCAGGATCTTGCGGTCCCAGCGCCCCGCCCGGACGAGGCGGTCCGCCCACGCGACGTTCCGGGCGGACGCGGCGATCAGCGCGAAGGCGTGCTCCGCGGCCGAGACGACGTTCCCCTCGGGCGAGTTCACCAGGAGGACCCCGCGCCGGGTCGCCCCCTCGACGTCGATGTTGTCCATCCCGATCCCGGCCCGCCCGATCAGCCGCAGCTTCGAGGCGGCCTCGAGGATGTTGCGGGTCACCTTCGTCGTGGAGCGGACGATCAGCCCGTCGAACCCGGCGATCCCCCGGGCGAGTTCCTCCTCCGACAGGGCGGGCCGGATCTCCAGATCGAACCCCCCCTTGTTGGCGAGGATGTCGATCCCCTCCTGCGCGAACTCGTCGGTGATCAGGATGCGGGCGCGGGCGTTCACCGGTCGACAGAGTATCCCTTCGCGCAGCGCGAGGCGAGATGCGAGGCGCCCCCTTGTTTTGATACAGTAACCCGGGTCGTCGGGCCGTAGCGCAGCTTGGATAGCGCGCTTGCTTGGGGTGCAAGAGGTCCCCGGTTCGAATCCGGGCGGCCCGACCATATTGGAATTGCAAATCGCTCGGGCATCCGGCCCTCGCGATTTGCGTCTTGCTCCTCGCGGCGGAGCCGCTCGTCGCAAGCCTTCGCTCCGGGACACCCCGCGCCTCACTGCCTGATCGAACGGCGCGGGGACCCGGTCCCTCCGCTCGGCGCCGCGGGCATCCATGCCCGCGGATCGGCACGATGTCGTCGGACTGGCCTGCTCTTGTCTCCTCCGCTTCGTCCCGCCCCTATAATCCGTCCCGCCGGTGCGGATCGATCTCCACTGCCACTCGAACCACTCGGACGGGGCGCACCCGCCCGCGGCGGTCGTCCGGACCGCCGTCGCGGAGGGGGTGGACGTCCTGGCGCTCTCCGACCACGATTCGCTGACGGGGATCGCCGAGGCGCGGCGCGAGGCCCAGGGGTTGGGGATACGCCTCCTCGGCGGCGTCGAGCTGACGACGCACCGCGCCGGCGAGGATATCCACGTCCTCGGCCTGTTCCTGGAACCGGGGAACGATGGGCTCGAAGGGTACCTGGAGGCGCGGCGGTCCGAGCGCCGCGACCGGGTCCACCGGATCGCCGAGCGGCTCGCGAAGGTCGGGGTCCGGTTCGACCCCGACGAGGTGCTCCGGAACGCGGCGGGGGAGTCGATCGGGCGGCCGCACATCGCCCGCGCGCTCGTCGAGGCGAAGGTCGTCGGGTCGATCGACGAGGCGTTCGACCGGTACCTCGCCAACGACAAGCCCGGGTACGTCCCGAACCGCGCCCCGGACCCGTCCGACGGGATCCGCGCGATCCTGGGGGCGGGGGGGGTCCCCGTCCTGGCGCACCCCGTACTCTACAAGGGAAAGGATCTCATCCCGTCGCTGGCCGAGGCGGGGTTGGTCGGGCTCGAGGTGTACCACCCGGACCAGGCGGGGCGGGAGGCGGAGTTTCGCAGGAAGGCGCGCGAGCACCGCCTGATCCAGAGCGGCGGGTCGGACTACCACGGGCACAGCGAGAGGCGGTACTTCGCACCGGGCCGGTTCACCTGCCCGGTGGAGTCGTTCAACGAGATGGAGGCGCGCGCGCGGCCGATTGCGGCCTCGCCGAGCGCGCGCGCGGCGGGGGGGGGAGCATGAGCGACCCGGCCTGGCTGGCGCTCGAGGACGGGAGCGTGTGGGAGGGGGTCTCGTGCGGTGCCCCTGCGACGCGCGCCGGCGAGGTCGTCTTCAACACGAGCCTCACCGGCTATCAGGAGGTCCTGACCGATCCGTCCTATTGCGGCCAGATCGTGACGATGACGTCGGTGCACATCGGGAACACCGGGATCAACCCGGAGGACATGGAGTCGGCCCGTCCGTTCGTCGAGGGGTTCGTCCTGCGGGAGTCCTCCCCGGTGGCAAGCAACTGGCGCTCGAAGGAGACGCTGGAGGAGTTCCTTCGCCGCAGCGGCGTCCCGGCGATCGCCGGGATCGACACACGCGCGCTGACCCGCCGCCTGCGCAGTCAGGGGGTCATGCGCGGGGTGATCACGACCGACCCTCTCCTCCGTGACACGCTCTCCGACCGCGCGGCGAACTCCCCGCGGCTCGGGGAGCAGGACCTGGTCGGGAAGGTGACCTGTCCGAAGCCGCACACGTGGGAGGACCCTTCGCCGTCCGCCCTGTTCCATTCCTTCGACATCCAGGCCCCCTCCGGCGCGCGGCCGCACGTCGCCGCGATCGACCTCGGGATCAAGTGGAACATCCTGCGGTCGCTGGCGCACTCCGGCGTCCGCCTCACCGTCTTCCCCGCGACCGCCACGTCGCGCCAGATCCTCGAGGCGCGTCCCGACGGCCTCTTCCTCTCCAACGGCCCGGGCGACCCGGAGCGGGCGACCGACGCGATCCGGGCAGTCCGGGACCTCTTGGGCAAGGTTCCCGTCTTCGGGATCTGTCTGGGGCACCAGATCCTCGGCCTCGCGTGCGGGGCGCGCACCTACAAGCTGAAGTTCGGCCACCGGGGGTCCAACCACCCGGTGCAGCGCCTCGCGGACGGCCGCGTCGAGATCACGACGCAGAACCACGGGTACGCGGTCGACCCTGGCACCGCCGAGGCCGTCGGGTTCTCGGTGACGCACCGCAACCTGAACGACGGGACGGTGGAGGGGCTGCGGCACAAGTCGCTCCCCGCCTTCTCGGTGCAGTAC
>JACQRN010000189.1 GCA_016206515.1 Planctomycetota bacterium
GCGCGCGCGAGCCCGTCGAGGGACAGGTCCACCCCCGTGACCTCTGCGCCCAGGGACTCGAAGGCGGCCGCATACCCGCCGTTCCCGCAGCCGGCATCCAGGACACGCCTTCCCGCGAGCGCCTCCAGCGAAAGCCCGCACGCCTCCAGCAGTTTCCCCGCCGAGCGCAACGCGGCATCGGCGCCCGTCGGGGAGTGGAGGACATCCCCCAGAGTCCGCCACTCGAAGCTGAAGCATCTCGCCGTCCCCTGTGCGGAGCGCGTCAGGCGCGCCGGCAGGATCCTCGCGATCCGATCCTCGACCGGGAACGAACGCCCGCACGCGACGCATCGCAGGAGCGCCCCCCCCGCATCCTCCGCGAGCGCCGAGCGGCATTCGGGGCAGCAGACGATCTCCGTCCACGCCTCTCCGCCGGAAGACGTCCCGCTCACCGGGCTGCCCCGGGCGCCAGGGCCTTCAGCCTCGCCAGGCGCAGCCCCATCACCGCGTTCCAGTCGTACCGCGCGGCCGCCGCGCGCGCGGAGCGGCCGAGCCCCTCCCGCAACGCCTCGTCCGCCAGGAGGCGCCGCAGGGCGTCCGCAATCCCCTCGACGGCCGGCGGCGCCAGAAGCCCCGTCCTTCCGTCCGCGACGAGATCGGCGTTCCCCTCGACGTCGCTGGCGACCACGGGAAGCCCCGCGGCGAGCGCCTCCGCGAGCGCCTTCGGGAATCCTTCGTACAACGTGGGAAAGACGAACGCGTCGTACGTCGCGTACCGCCCGTAGAGCGACTCGACCGGGACGACCCCGAGGAACCGCGCGTTGACGCCGCGCGCACGTGCGAGCGATTCCAGGGACCCGCGCAGCGGCCCGTCGCCGGCAAGGTCCAGCCGCACGGGACACCCCAGCAACGCGACCGCCTCCAGGAGCACCTCCAGGTTCTTCTGCGGGGCAAGGCGCCCGACGAACAGGAGCGACGGCGGTTCCCCGAGCCGATACTCCCGCTTCGCTGGGATGAGCGACAGGTCGACCGGGTGCGGCTGGACGACCGTCCGCCCGAGCAGGCGAGGATGCCGATCCAGAAGCGCGCGCTCGATCCGTTCCGTGCTCGCCATCACGATATCCGCGCGACCGAACCCGAACCGCTCGATCAGGGACGCGACGCGGCGCTGCGCCCATCCGCGCGCGAAGCGCATCGGGGAGCCGCGCAGCCAGTGCGAGCGCCAGTCGAACCCGCACAGGAGGGAGACGGGCGCTCGGGGGCGCCCCCACACAAGGAGGGCGGGGAGCATCCCGCTCACGGCGCGGACCTCGATATGGGCGATGCCCCGCAGGGCGCCGCCGAGCCCCCAGCCGAGAGCCGCCTGGAGCGACCCCATCCTCCCCGAGCGCGCGGCATGAACGATGCGAGCTGGCGCGTAGTGCGAGGCCAACGCGTCGTCGTTGGCTCCATATGAAAAGACCGTCACCTCCCCGAACGCCTCCGCGTACGCACGCACGATCCGCGCGAGAAAGTCCGTCTGTCCGGCGCGTTCGAGATCCTCCAACCGATCGCCGTGCGCCAGGAGGATCGCGCAACCGTGAGGGTCCATCCCGATCGACCTAATGACCGATCTTCCCGTCGGGGGGCGCGATCCACCCCGCCAGAAGCCCCGCCAGGGAGACCGTGTCGCGCACGACCCCCGCGAACGGCGCGGCGAGCGCCACGGCGTAATCCTTGTAGAAGCGCCCCGAGCGCAGGACCACCGGGACGTGAAGGACCGCGCCGCCCAGGAGGATCGCGCCCCATCCCCATGCGGACGAGGAGAGGAACGCCGCAACGGGGAGGAACGCAAGCCACCCCAGCCGCGCGGCGACCCACCGGTCCGCCGGGTAGAGGCACCGCCCCCCCGTCGCGGTCCGGTACCGCGCGTAGGCGTACACGCGCCGTAGGTACGCGCCGAACGTCGGCTTGTACCGGTGCCAGGCGATCGCCCCGGGGGCGTACCGCAGGCGCCACCCGAGCCGCAGGAGGCGCGCGTTCATCTCGCTGTCGAGCGAGGCGTTCATCAAGTCCTCTCGGAACGGCCCGGCGGCCGCCAGGGCGGTCCACCGGTAGAGCGCCGCGGCCGACGTGACGTGCGGCACGATCCGCGGCTCGAGCCCCATCTTGATCTCGACCTCGTACCCCGCGAACCGCGCCGGCCACGGCTCCCCC
>JACQRN010000208.1 GCA_016206515.1 Planctomycetota bacterium
CGTGGGACTGGGGCCGCAGGTCCATCGGGAACAGCGCGGCGTGCCGCGCGGGATCGTCCCCCCACCCCGAGACGATCTGGGGGGTGAGCGAGCTGGTGAACCAGGTGTCGAGGACATCCGCCTCGCCGACGAACCCGCCCGGCTTGCCGCGCTCCTCCTCGCGCCGACCCGGTGGCGGAGAGGCGAGCGGGTCGGCAGGGAGCGAGGACGCCGGCGCGAGGAGCACCTGCCCCGGGTCGGCGGCGCCGGAGGCGTCCGCGCCGTACCAGAGCGGGAACGGCACCCCGAAATAGCGCTGGCGGGAGATGCACCAGTCGGTGGCGAGCCCCTCGACCCAGCGCTCGTACCTCGTTCGCATCTGCTCCGGGACCCACCGGATCTTCCTTCCCTGGGCCAGGAGCATCTCCTTTTTGTCCAGGACCTTGACGTACCACTGGCGGGTCGAGATCAGTTCCAGGGGCCGGTCCCCCTTCTCGTAGAACTTCACGGCGTGGCGGACCGGCTTCGGCTCCCCCTCGATCGGAGGAGAGGCGGCAGCCCCGCCCTCGGCGGATGCTTCCGGCCGGGACAGGAGCGCGACGACCGCCTTGCGCGCCTTCTCGACCGGCAGCCCCGCCAGCTCGGCGTGGAGGCGGTTCGCCAGGTCCGGGGACGCGGAATCCCATCCGTCCGTCCCGTACGAGACCGCGCGGATGCGCCCGTCGCGCCCGACCACCTCGCGCAGGGGGAGCGAGAACTCGCGCCACCACTGGACGTCGGTCGAGTCGCCGAAGGTGCAGACCATCACCGCCCCGGTCCCCTTCTCGCGGTCGACCCGGTCGCTGGCGACAACCGGGACGCGCGCGCGGTAGGCCGGCGTGACGGCCCGCTTCCCCACGAGAGGTCGGTGGCGGTCGTCGGCGGGATGCACCGCGACCGCCACGCACGCCCCAAGGAGCTCCGGGCGGGTCGTGGCGATCCGGAACGACCCGCCCCCCTCGACGGCGAAGCGCAGGGTGTGGAAGTGACCGTCCACCTCCCGGTCCTCGACCTCCGCCTGGGCGACCGCTGTCCGGAACGTCACGTCCCACAGGTGCGGCGCGTCGGTGTTGTACACGTGCCCGGCGCGGTGGAACTCCAGGAACGAACGCTGGGCCGCGCGGCGGCACCGCTCGTCGATCGTGGCGTACGTCTCCTTCCAGTCGACCGACAGGCCGATCCGCTCCCACAGATCCTGGAACGCGGCCTCGTCCTCGACGCGGAGCGCCTCGCACAGCTCGATGAAGTTCCGGCGGGAGACGTCGCGGGGCGCCTTCGCCTCGGGGTCGGGCTTCAGGAGCGGTTCGTACGGCCGCGACGGCTCGCACCGGATGTTGAACCGGTTCTGCACCCGCCGCTCGGTCGGCAGGCCGTTGTCGTCCCACCCCATCGGGTAGCAGATCCCATCCCCGAGCATCCGGTGGAACCGCACGAGAACGTCCTGGTGCGTGTAGGAGAAGACGTGCCCGATGTGCAGCGATCCGCTGACCGTCGGGGGCGGCGTATCGACGACGAACGTCTTTCTCGCGCCTTTCGCATCCTTCGCATCCCGCCAAGAGGAGCGGTAGAGACCGGTCTCCGCCCAGGCTCTCCGGAGCCGCACCTCGACCTCCCGCGCGTCGTACCGCCCGGCGTCCGTCATCCCTTCCCCCCGGCCGCGGGGGTCCGGCCGAGCCCGAACGCCGCGTGGACCGCCCGCAGCGCCCGAGGGCCGTCGGACTCCGCCACCGCGCACGCCACCTTGATCTCCGAGGTGCTCACCATGAGGATGTTGATCCCCGCAAGCGAGAGCGCCTCGAACATCCGCGCGGCGACCCCCTGCCGGCTCTGCATCCCGACCCCGACGACCGCCACCTTCGCGATCGCGCCCTCGCACCGGACCCGCGCGGCGCCGATCTCGATGCGCAGCCGCTCGGCCGCCGCGCGCGCCCGCTCGCAGTCCTCGCGCGGCACGGAGAAGCAGACCTGCGAGCGTCCCGCCTCGGGGATCCCCAGGATGATCGTGTCGACGTTGAGCCCGCCGTCCGCGAGCGTCCGGAACATCCGGGCGAGCTGCCCGGGCCGGTCCGGGATCCCGTCGATGGTGATCGCCGACTCCTCCATGGAGAGGGAGGCCGCCACCACCTCCGCGCGGTCGACCCCGGTCAGTTCCGCGCCGATGCGCGTCCCCGCGCGGCCGCTGGAGAAGGCCCGGACCTCGATCGGAACCGAATACTTCTTGGCCAGCGCCACCGCGTCGGACTGAAGCACCTTCGCCCCGGTGCGCGACAACTCCAGCATCTCGTCGTAGTTGAGTTCCGGCACCTCTGCGGCCTCCGGAACGATCCGAGGATCCGCCGTGAGAACGGCCGGGACGTCCTTGTACACCTCGCACCGGTCCGCCTGCAGGGCGTGGGCGAGGATCACCGCCGTCTTGTCGGACGCCCCGCGACCGAGCGTCGTGATCGCCCCGTCCGGCGCGACGGCGCAGAACCCGGGGATGACCGGCACGAGCCCCTCGGCGAGGCAGCGCCGCAGCGGCTCCGGATCGAGCGATTCGACCTGGGCCCCCCCGCTGCACCCGTCGGAACGCAGGCCGATCTCGTGGATCCCGAGGGCCCTCGCGCGGACCCCGAGCGATTCGAGGGCGATCGCCAGAAGGGCGGCGGACGCCTGCTCCCCGGTCGACAGGAGGAGATCCAGCGCGCCCCCTCCTGCACCGGCGGAAACCTCACGGGCCTGGGCGAGGAGGTCATCGGTCGCGGTGCCCCGCGCGGAGACGACGACGACCACCTCGTCCCCCGCCCTGTGCGAGCGCGCCACCCGCTCGGCCGCGTGGCGAACGAGCGGCCCGGTCGCGAGGGAAGCGCCGCCGTACTTCTGCACCACCCGCATGCTTCGAGCGCGACGGGGGAGCCCTAGGAGGGCTTCCCCGTGACGTACGACCGCGCCTCCTCGAGGGTGTTGTGGATCGGGACGACGCGCGACAGTTCGACCGACTCGAACAGGCGCGCCGCCAGGGGGGAGGCCCCGGCCAGGCAGAACTTGCGCTGGGGACCCTGCCACTCGTGCTGGAGCCGGATGATCGCGGCCAGGCCCGCGCTGGAGATGTACTCGATCCCCGACAGCTCGATCACGATCGCCGTGACTCCCCCCTCCTGGGCCTCGGCATGGATCCGCTTGAAGCAGGCGCCGTAGCTCCCCTGCGCGAGCCGCCCCTGCAGCCGGGCCACCATCATCTCCCCGTCCCGCTCCAGCGTGTATTCCACTATCGCCCCCTGTCGTCCCGGTACACCACGCGACCGCCCACTAGCGTAACCACCGCGCGCCCACGGAGTCGACGCCCGGCGAAGGGGGTGTTGCGTCCCATCGACCGGAAGGCGGCGGGATCCACGACCCACGCGGCCTCCGGGTCGATCACGGTGACGTCCGCCGGCGACCCGCTCGCCAGGGTCCCCCCCGGGACGCCCAGGATCCTCGCCGGGGCGCACGAGACGCGCCGCACGATCCCCGTCCAGTCCAGGAGCCCCGCATGAAGGAACTCCTCGCAGACGATCCCCAGGAGCGTCTCGAGTCCAACGACGCCGACCGGGGCGTCCGCGAACTGGGCCTCCTTCTCCTGGATGGTATGGGGCGCATGGTCGGTCGCGACCGCGTCGATCGTCCCGTCGAGAAGCCCCTCGCGAAGGGCGGCGATGTCGGCGGGCGCGCGCAGGGGCGGATACATCTTGAAGTTCGCATCGTACCCCTCCACGCAGGCATCGGTCAGGGTCAGGTGGTGCGGGGTCGCCTCCGCGGTCACGCGCACGCCGAGCGCCTTGGCGCGGCGGAGCGCCTCGACAGCGCCGGCGGTCGAGACGTGCGCGATATGAAGCCGCCCCCCGGTCACGCGCGCGAGATCGATGTCCCGCTGCACCATCACGTCCTCCCCCGAAGAGGGGATCCCGGGGAGCCCCAACCTCATGGAGACGCCCCCCTCGTGCATCGCCCCCCCCTCGCAGAGGGTTTTGTCCTCGCAGTGGGAGATGATCGGCGCGTCGAACATCCGCGCGTACTCCAGGGCGCGGCGCATGAGCCCCGCGGTGGGAACCGGCGCGCCATCGTCCGAGAAGGCGACGGCCCCCGCGCGGCGCAGGCGCCCCATCTCCGAGAGCGTCTCGCCGGCGCGGCCGCGCGTGATCGTCCCGACCGGGTACACGCGGGCGAAACCCGCCCGCTCCGCCTGCAGCAGGACGTATTCCACGGTCGCCTCGGTGTCGATCGGGGGGGACGTGTTCGGCATGCAGGCGACCGCCGTGATCCCGCCCGCGGCGGCGGCCGCGGCCCCCGTGCGGATCGTCTCCTTCTCCTCGAACCCCGGCTCGCGCAGGTGGACGTGCATGTCGATCCACCCCGGCGTCACGACGAGCCCGCGCGCGTCGATACGGACCTCGGCGGGGACGTCCCCGACCTCGCCGACGCGCGCGATCCGCCCGCCCTCGACCAGGACGTCGCAAACGCGATCGAGCCCCTGCGCGGGGTCGACCACCCGCCCGGCGCGGATCAGGAGCCGGCTCCCCTTCTCCCCGCGCGCGAACCCCGCCCGATCGGACATAAGACCGGATTATAAGAGTCGATCCCCAGCGGCCCCACCCCGGGGTTGAAAAGCCGCACCCCCGGGGCCTACACTCGAAATCCAACGTCATGCGACGGGCACGGCTCGTGTTGATCGTAGCGGCGCTCCTGGCGGTGCTCATCGGTCCGGTTCGTGTGGCGAGGGCCGGCTGCGGAAAGGCCGCCATCGGGATCCCCGGCGCCATCAACCCCGGCGCCATGACGTTCGAAGCGGGCTCCTCCGGGTTTCTCGAACATATGGGGAGCCTGTCCCTTGCCGCACCGGTGACCGTGCGCGGGACGCCGTCCCCCGACGCGCCCTGCCCGGACGCCGACGTCCCGGCCGAGACCGATGTCGAGCAGTTCGCGCTCCCGCGGGACACGCGCCCGATCATCCTTTTCTTCTCGTGCCGGTTCCGGGATCCGCTGGACGTCACGAAGCTCTGCCACTGCGGCGCGATCCGCCACTTCACCTTCGGGGCGCTCCGACCCGCCGGCGTGGGGATGGTGGAGCAGTTCCGCTGGATCGACTTCGACGTCGACCTGGCAGGGAACGCGCCGGTCCTGCGCGCCTATAGGAACCCCAACAGCCCGGTCCTCGTCTATTGCGACCCCCTGGGGGAGGAGGTGAACCGCCGCGCGACCCGGTGCGGGAACGGCGAACTGGAGCAGGACATGAGGCAGCTCCTGACGCGCGCGCCCACACAACTGCGGAATCACCAGCGCAGGATCGACCGGCTGAACAGGGTCCTCGTGGCGGGATGGCAGGCGCTCCTCGACCGGGATCCCCAGGCGGCGATCCGGAACTTCCGCAGCGTGGAGGAACAGGCGCAACAGCATCGGTACGTCTCCTTCCGGGAGGGCGCGGGACACGGTCTTGAGGCGTGCGTCGAGACCGGCCTGGTGCTCGTGTCCCGGGCGGCGCCGTCCGCCGAGGCGCCTGCAAAACTCCGGAGCCTCCGGAACATCTTTGCCGGCCTGGAGGAGGTCACCCGGGAGATCGACCGCGAGATCGAGGGACGCAACACCCCCCGGC
>JACQRN010000184.1 GCA_016206515.1 Planctomycetota bacterium
AGCATGGGCCGGAGCGACGCGGCGAGCGACCTGGCGATCCGAGCCGAGCACCGTGTGCCGGTGGGCGGTCCGCGGCGGGGGCGGAGAGCCCAAGACAGCGTTGTCATCGCCAACTGGGGGATTCTTTCTCGGGCTCTGAGGTGTCGTTCTTGAGGTCGATACTGGGCAGGGGGTCCTCCTGTTCTCCTGTCTCCCGACTCCTGTCTCCTCGCTCATTATTGAATACACTGCCCCCCGTGTACCTCCGACGGATGTGGCTGATTGGGTGGATCGCGGGCGGTGTTCTCCTCACCGGCTGCGGCGCGTCCCCGGAACGGCGGGCACGGGAGGGGATGCGTCATCTCGATGCGGGGCGTCCGAAGGAGGCGGCAGCCGGGCTCGAAGGCGCTGTCGCGTCGCCCGGCGCGCCCGCGGAGTGGTGGTACCGGCTGGGGGTCGCGTACCGGCGCCTGGGCCGGTACGGCGATATGGAGCGCGCTTGGCAGTCGGCGCTGCAGGCGGATCCCGCGCACGCGCCGTCCCATCACGGGTTGGGCGTGGTGCGTGCGCTCGAACATCGCTACGACGAGGCGGACGGGCACCTGACGCAGGCACTGGCAGCGCTCCCGGACGACCCGTTGGCGCTGGCGAACCGCGGGCGGACCCGGGTCGCCGCGGGCCGGATCGAGGAGGGGATGGAGGATCTGCGCCGGTCCCTGGAGATCGACCCCGACGGGCCCTCGGCGCTGGAGGCGTTCGGGGAGGGGTATCTCGCTTCGGGCAAGCCGGACGAGGCGGTCATCGTCTGGGCGCGCCTCCAGCAGGCGGATCCCGTCCGCGCCGCCGCGCTGCGCACCCGGATCGACGCGGTCGCCCCGGTCCGGTGAGTCGGTTTCGGGCCGGCCTGGGAACTCCATGTCGTCCCGAGGGGCGAGCGGTTTCCTCGGCCCGAGGGACCTGTGTGTGTCGCCCTGCAGGGCAGAACATAGATCCCTCGTCGCTCGACCGCAGATCGAGGGCTCCTCGGGATGACATCTCAAGGAGGGGAACGGGGGCGGCTCTCGTCCCGCTCCTGGCGTTCCTCCTCCTGGGGGGATGCTGCTGCCGTTCGGGGTCGAGCCGCCTGTCGCAGGACCCGCTTCCCACCCAGGATCATCTCCTGCTGGGGGATCTCTACCGGAAGAACGGGGATCTCGCCGGGGCGGAGCGCGAGTACCGGACCTGCCTGGAGCGCGACCCGGGCCAGTCCCAGGCGCACCGCCGCCTGGGGGAGATGGCGCTCTCGCGCGGGGAGTACCGGACGGCCCGGGGCCACTTCGAGGCGATCGTGGCGGCGACTCCCGCCGACCCGGTCGCCTGCAATAACCTCGCCTGGACCCTTCTGAAGCAGAGGGACGCGCTCCCGCGCGCGCGCGACCTGGCGGAGTCCGCCGCGGCGGGGGCGGACGACCGGACGCGGCCTTCCTGCCTGCAGACCCTCGCGCAGGTCGAGGCGGCGCTTCGCCGCTGGGATGCGGCAGTCGAGGCGGGGGTGCGGGCGATGAGCGAATGGCCGGGCGGGGAGGTCCCGCCCGTCTTCGTCCTCGACTGCGCGGAGTGGAAGCGCCGCGCCGGGCGAGTGGAGGAGGCGCGCGCCGATGCGCGGGCGCTCCTGGAAACCCTCCCGGCGGGGAGTCCGGAGGCGGAGAGGGCGGGGCGGATCGCGGAGGCAAGATGAGGGGGGCGTCGTCCTGCGTCCTGCGTCCTGCGTCCTGCGAGGGAGGGTGGGCCGTCCTGATGGTTCTCGCTGCCGCTGGATGCGGCGGGAACGGAACGGTACCGGTCATCGGCACCGTGTCGGTCCCCGGTGTCCCGTTCTTCGCTCAGGAGGAGTACCAGTGCGGGCCGGCGGCGCTCGCTTCCTTTCTGTGCGCGCGCGGGGTTCCGGTCACCGATGCCGAATTGACCGGCGAGATGCGCTCCGCGGGGACCGCGGGGTCGGTGACGGTACAGATGGTTTGGGCCGCGCGGCGCCGTGGCGTCCCGGTGGAGGCGGGAGAGGGGAGCCTGGGAAAATTGGAAGGGGTGTTGGCCGGCGGCTCCCCTTCGGTCGTGCTCCTGGCGCCCCCACGCGGGAGCGGCGGCGGACGGCACTTCGCCCTCGTCACGGGATTGAACGGGCGGGAGGGGATGGTTACCCTCCACGGGCCGTCCGAGCCGGATGGCCAGATGCCCTTGGCGACATTCGAGAAGCGGTGGACGCGCGCGGGGCGGTGGATGCTTGCGCCCGTGGCGCTCGCGCCCTCGTCCCCGTCTTCGCAGATCGCAGGATCTTCGCCGTCCCCTCGAGAGGGGGCGGAAGGTTCCACGGAGCCGCACGGTGCGGTTCCGCATCGGGAAGGGGGCGGTGCATGGTGAGATGGCGTGCGTTCGTGTGGGCGGTGGTCGCGGTGGCGGTTCTTCCGGCTGCGGCGCGAGCCGACTTCATCGCGTGGCAGGATGATCTGGCTGCGCTTGACGAGGCGTCGTGCGCGCAGGCGCAGCGTGGGCTCGAGTCGCGGTACATCGAGCAGAAGCTCTCCGACCTGGGGATGGATTCGCGGTCGATCGTCGAGGGGATGCCGACCTTGTCCGACATGGAGATCCACTACTACGCGACGAACCTCGACGTCATCGAGCGCGGCGGCAAGGTGACGGGGAAGACGGTGTGCGCGGGGCTCCTGTCGTTCTTCATCTGGCCCGGGATCGGGCAGTACATGAACGATTGCGCGCCCAAGAAGAGCTGGTGGCACGCGGGACTGGGTGTCGTGGATGCGGTCGTATTATTCCCCGTGTTTCGCTTCTTCTCCGGTCCGGACGCCTGGATCGGCCGCACGAACGGGTTCTGGAACGGGAGGATTTAGGAAGAGATCCGCGGTTCGGTGGAACGCACACGGCCGGGCGGAAGCCCGGCCGTGTTGTTTATCCCACAAGAAGCCTCCGCAGGCGCCATGCGACGCCCAGGAGGTACCACCGGAGGTACTTCGGAAGCCAGGAGGCGAGGCGGAAGTTCGACGCCCCTTCGGTGCGGCCCCGCCAGGTCGTCGGGACCTGGACGACGCGCCCCCCGGCCGCGTGGATCCGGAGCACCAGCTCGAGGGAGTATTCGAACCCGCCGTCCGACTGGATCGGGAACCGCTCCAGCCACTCGCGCCGGTACATTTTGAAGGCGTTCGTCGGGTCGTGGATCGGGACCCCGGTCAGGATCGGCAGGAGGCGTCCGGCCGTGAACGACATCGCGCGCTTGAGCCCCTCCGCGCCGACCTGCCGCCCTCCGTTCATGTAGCGCGACGCCGCGACGCACGCCCCTCCCGCATCGAGCGCCGAGAGCATCGCGCCGATCGTGCGCGGGTCGTCCGAGCCGTCCGACATCATCACGAGGATCCGCGGGGCCGAGGCGTATTCGATCCCGGTGCGGATCGCCTTCAGCGCCCCGCGGCCGTAGGCATTCCGGACGATCTTGAGGTGCGGGTGGAGGCGTTCCCACTCGCGCAGGGGAGGCAGCGTCGGGTCGTCGTCGAGGTCGACCACCGCCAGGATCTCGTGGGGGACCGGTACGGCACGGAGGATCTTATCGAGGTGCCGCAGTACGCCGGGCCCCTCGCGGTAGACGGGGAAGACGATCGACAGCGCGGGAGTCACGGGTTAGGAGGCTAGGTTCAGATTTACTGGAGGAGAGCCTCTCCCGGGAACAGGATCCTCCCAGTCCCCAGGAGATTCCAGACATCGCAGAAGAGGGCATCGGGCGCGACGAGGCGCGCGGCGGCCTTCCAGTCGAGGTCCCGGTAGGCGTCGTGGTTCATGGCGAGGAACACGACGTCCGCGCCCCGCAGCGCCTCCTCGACCGCGGGGCCCGGCAGGAACGGGTCGTGGGAACGCACGGTGCACCCCTCCTGAAGGAAGAGCTTCCTCGCCTTGCAGGAGAGGGAGTTGCGCGTGTCGTCGATGTTCTTCTTGAAGGCGAGTCCCAGGAGGGCGACGGCGCACCCCTCCAGGGGGCGCTGCCGCTTGAGCCGCTCGATCAGGAACGCCGGGGTCGTCTCGTTCACCTTCCAGGCGAGAGAGATCAGCTCCGCGTACGGGGTCCGGCTGACGAGGAAGAACCCGTCCTTGAACAGGCACGGCCCCCCGGTGAGCCCCGGGGATTTCAGCCCGCCGCGCGCGTACCCCCGGTTGACCAGGGAGAGGATCGGATAGATCTCCCGGTTGTGGTCCTGGGCGATCATCATGAACTCGTTGGCGATCGCGAAGTCGATGTAGCGGTACATGTTCGTGAACAGCTTCGAGAGCTCCGCGGAGACCGAGTCTGTCTCCTGGGCCTCGGGGGTGACCGTCGCGAACAGCGCGCGGGCGCGCGTCCGCGACAGGTCGTCGTCCGCCCCGACGATCTGCGGGATCTTCGGGAGCTCCTCGATCGCCTTCCCCTCGGCGATCCGCTCCGGGCAGAAGGCGAGCGCGAGGTCGCGCCCGACCTTGAGTTTCGTTCGCGTCTCGAGGTGCCGCCGGAGCCAGTTCGTCGTGCCGGGAGAGACCGTACTGCGCAGGAAGATCGCGTGGCCCGCTCGCAGGTGGGGCAGCAGCGCCTCCACCGCGCGCTCCAACTGCGAGAAGATCGGGTTCATGTGCTCGTCGACCGGGGTGCCGATCGTGAGGATCAGGTCGTCCGCCTTCGCGGCGACGGCGAAGTCGGTCGTGGGGAGGAATCGTTTCCCAGCGTGCCGCTTCAAGAGAGGCTCCGCCCCCACCTCGAGGAACGGCATCCGGCCCTCGCGCACCGTCTCGATCCGCGCGGGGTCGACGTCGATCCCGTGCACGGTGTGGCCCGCCTCGGCGAGCGACAGGCACAGGGGGAGCCCGACCCGCCCGACCCCGACGACCGCGACCGTGCGGCCTTTCGTCATGCGCGGGCGGAGGCGATGCGTCCGCTGCGGCGGATCCACTCGACGACCTCCCGCAGGCCGTCGTCGAGGGGGATCTTCGGCTCCCACCCCAGGACCCGCTTCGCCTTGGAGACGTCCGGGACCCGGCGCCGCACGTCGTGCCGGAACGGCTTCTCGTGTTTCAGGCGGAGCACCCCCTTGCGTCCGGTCATCGTCCAGAGCGATGCGGCGAGGTCCCGGACCGGGGTCTCGACGGCGGTCCCGAGGTTGAAGTCGTCGTTGCGCGCCGCGTCCGCCTGGAGCGCGAGGCGGATCCCGCGGGCCAGGTCGCGGACGTGCGTGAAGCAGCGGGTCTGGTTCCCGTCGCCGAGGACCGACAGAGGGTCGGCCCCCTCCAGGAGTTTCTTGATCAGGTCCGGGATCACGTGCGACTCGCCGATCTCCTCGCCGGGGTACTCGTTCGGGCCGTAGGCGTTGAAGGGGCGCACGATCGCATACGACAACCCGAACTCCTCCGCGAACGCCCGGCAGTACCGCTCCCCGATGAACTTGCTCAACCCGTACGCGGTGACGGGGGAGGGGCAGGCGTCGAGATCCTCCTCTCGGCAGGGGAAGCGCGTGGCGGACTCGAACACCATCGAGGAGGAGACATAGACCAGCCGTTCGAACCGGCACGCGGAGGCCGCCTCGAAGACGCTCGAGCAGAGTTTGTTGTTCTCGGACAGGATCGTCGCCGGGTGCTTGTGGAAGTACCCGATCCCGCCGATCTTGGCGGCGAGGTGCACGGCCCGCGAGGCCCCCTCGAACGCCTTGCGGGTTGCGGAGGCGTCGGTCAGGTCGATCGGTCGGTGCTCCGCGCCGGCGGGGGGGGTCGCGCCTTCCTTGCTCAAGTCGTCCAGAACCCGCACGCGCATCCCCTGCGCGACGAGTTCCTGCACGACCGCCGAGCCGATGAACCCGCAGCCGCCGGTGACGAGGACCGTGTCGGACATGGGAGGACGGATTGTAGGGAGGGGGCCCGCGGCGGGAAACAGGAAGGGCGGGAGGGATCGCCCCCCGCCCTTCCACGCCGTTCCCTATCGTGCGCCCAGATGCTCCCGGGCCGAGGCGGCTGCCTCGGTCTCCGGGTATCTCTCGATGACCATCTCATATTGCTTGCGCGCCTCCGCAGACCGGCCCCCCTCGGACGTCCTGTCGGCGGCCGCGAGGATCCTCTGCGCGCTCTGCTCCGCGCGCCATCCGGGCTCTTGCCGGACCGCCCGCAAGGCTTCCCCTGCCTCCGTGGCGCAGTCCATCCCGCGGAACAGGCCCTGCACATCCTCCAGTCCCTTCGCGGCGGACCAGAGCCGTCCCGCGGCCCGATGAGCCAGCGCCGCGTCGAGCCGCGCCCGCGCGAAACCGTCCATCTCCCCGTGCAAGGCCAGGGCGCGATCGGCGTCCGGGCCTCCGTCTCCGGCCATCCCCTCCAGGGTCCGGATCGCCAAGGCGAGTTGCCTCTTGCGGACCGCCGCGCGTACCGCCGCGAACGACTCCGGCAGATCGTCCGGCAGGAGGAACGCCGACGGGCCGATCGGCCCGCTGACCTTCGACAGGGCTGCCTCGATCATGGCGTCCGTCAGGCCGCTGGGGTGCCCGTTCCAGATCACCTTCCCATCCGCGCCGATGAGGTACGAATCCGGGATCCCACGGACCCCGTATGCACCCGACGTCGAACTCCCGCACCCGACCGGATACTCGATCCGGTTCTCGGCCACGAACGGCTCAAGCGCGCCCTTCTGTTCGCTGGAGAGGGCCAGGATGAACAGGCCCCGCTCCTTGTAGCGCCCTTGAAGCTCGTTCATGTGCGGAATGAGTCGGATGCACGGTGGTCAGTGCGTTCCCCAGAATTCAAGAAGCACGACGCCACCGCGCAGGGACGCCAGGGTCGCGGGGTCGGAGTTGATCCACTCCGCAACCGTGATCTCCGGCGGCGCCTGCCCGGTAAAGTCGGTCCCCGCCAAGGCCGTCGATCCAAGGCACGCGCACAGCCCCAGGATCGCGGCCGCCATTGCCCGCCGCATACTCCACCTCCTCGCCCGGGCGCCGACCGCCGGCCCCCCTTCCACATCCAGACATGTAGAGAACCCCCGGGAATCCAGGGTCCCTGCGGGATTCCTCTACATACTACCATCCCAGTCCCTCCCGGGTTCTCTCCGGTTGGCGTCCCTCCCTGGAAACGGGTAACGTCGCGCCCATGTGGCCGGTCTGGGTTGCGGTCGCGCTTCTCGCCGGGTGCGCCTGCCGGACCGCCGCGACCCTGGTTCGCGTCCGCCGGACACACGCCTTCCTGCGATCCGAGCCCCCCGAGAGGCTGGTCGCGTACCTCGCGGGGGGGGAGGCACCGGTCGGGTACGATCCGGACCGTTCGTCGAGTTTCTCGCTCAACGTGATTCTCGAGCTGTCGCGCCGCGGGGACGAGCGGGTCGTCGGAACGCTCGTGGAGATGCTGTCGAGCCGGCACTACCAGGAGAGGAAGTTCGCCTTGCAGACGCTCCACGACCTCACCGGAGGCGGGGCGGACGAGGCGATCGGGGAGTTCGCGCAGGGGGCCGGGCCGTACCGCGAGTGGTGGGAGCGGAACCGCGGCGCCCTGCGGTGGGATCCGGCGCGCCGCTGCTTCCGGCCCGCGGGGGAGGCGTGACCGACGCGCCCGCGGGCGGCGCGCCCGTGCCTCGCGCCCGCGTGGCCGGTCGGGTCTCGCGGTTCCGCCCGCCGTTCCTCGTGGTCCTGGTTCTGGTGCTGATCCACGCCGCGGTCCATCTGCCCGAGGGGCCGACCCTTCCCGCCCGTCTGATGCGGTACGGGGCCGTGGAGGGCGCCTGCGTGGGGGCCGGCGAGGTGTGGCGCCTCTGGAGCCATTCGCTCCTGCACGCGAACCTCCTGCACCTGGGGCTCAACGGCGTCTCCCTTCTCCTCGTGGGAGGGGATGTGGTCCTCCTGTACGGGACCGGGGCGTTCCTGTCCCTGTTCGCCGGGAGCGTGCTGGCGGGGGGCGCGGCCACCTGCGTCTTCACGGAGGGGCTCGCGATCGGCTCGTCGGCGGGCGTCATGGGTCTGTTCGGGGCGGTCCTGGCGGGGCTCCTGCGTCTGCGCCGCACCTTGCCGATACCGGCGTGGCGCCGCGCGATGAAACTGGCGCTCGTGATCCTGGCGGTGAACCTCGCGGTCGGGCTGCACCCGCAGGTGGGGCAGGCGGCGCACGTGGGGGGGCTCTGCGCGGGGGCGCTCCTGTCGCTCTGGATCCCGCTTCGGAACTCCCCGCGCGTCAAGCCCGGCACGCAGGGGGAGCGGTTCCTGCGCCTCCTGGGAGGGGCGAGCGTTCTGTCGTATCTCGCGGCGGCGGTCGTCGCCGCGCCGCATGTCCGGTCGGGGGACGCCGCGGACGGGACGACGCGCATGCGGCCGTTCACGGCCCCGCCGAGGGGGATGCGGGTGGATCTCCCGGCCGAATGGCTTCGGCCGGTCAGCGAGCGGAACTGGGTCGTCCACAACCGGGGAGGGGCCGAGTTCCACATCGACACGGTCGACGCCGCGGATCCGGGGGTCCTGGAGCGCGAGGAAGTCGAGGCCGCGCGGCAAGGCCGGATCGGTGGAGGGGCGCTTCTCTCGCCGCCGGAGGATTTCGTGGCGACGAACTGGAACGGCCAGAGGTACCTGCTCGCCGCCGTCGAGACGGATCCGCAGGGGGGCGGCACACTGAAATACGTCCATGCGTACTACGTCGGCGGGCTCTCGGGCCGCTACGTGCGACTCGTCTTCCTCTGTCCCCGCGCCGATTGGGCGCTCTACGAGGCGCTGTGCCGGGCCGTGGTGGAGTCGGTCGGGACGGAGTAGGGGGCGGGAAGCCCGAAGTATCGGGGGATTCGCGGGAACCCGGCAGGGTCGGTGCGCGTTCCCTGGATGGTGTGTCGGGAGGCGCTGTATACAGGAGAGGCACGGACATGAGGAAGATCGCGCACGGGGGGTGGAGGGGCGTTTTGGGGGCGGTCGCGGTCGCCCTGGTGGCGGGCGCGTTCCCGGCGGGCGGCGGGGAGGCGGAGCCCCTGGTCGTTCACGAATGGGGCGTCCTCGACATCCCTGCAACGGCCGCGGACGCGACGCCGTTCGATCTGCCTCCTTTCGTTCTGACGTGGGAGGCGGTGGAAGAGCCTACGATCGTGGGAAGTATGGGGCGCGCCCCGGTGGTCTACCTGTACCCGCCCGCGGGGCTCGAATCGTGCAATGTTCGCGTGACGTTCCCCACGGGGGGCGCCTGCGCGTGGTGGCCGGCGGCGGCCGTGTCGCGATCCGGTGAGGAGGGGGGCGAGGAACGAAAGGAGAGGCGCGGCACGCTCCGGCTCGCGGGGCCGGTCGCGGCGCTCGATTGGTCCGTGACGTTCGGGGCGAAGAATGGGGATCAACCGCTGGATGAGCCGCCGGCGGTCCCCGAGGGGCACTGGATCGGGTTCGCGCGCGACGTCGACGCGCCTCTCCTGGCGGTCGGCCCGCAGAGGGAGCATTTCCTGTTCTACGAGGGGACGATCGATTATGCGAACCCTGTGGTCGTGGAGGGGACGGGTTCCTCGGTCGTCCGCAATGCGGGCGATCACCCTCTTCTGGATGCGATGTGGATCTCGTGCGTCGGGGGGAGTTTGAGCACGCAGGGGCTGGGCGACATCGTCCCCGGTGCGACCGCGCGTATCGGCCCGCCTCCGGGGACGGAATGGATGCGCGCCAAGGAGACTCCCGACGGCGCGGAGCGCTCCCTCGTCTCGCGCCTTGTTGCGGCGGGGCTCTTCGAGAAGGAGGCGCTTGCGATGGCGCGCACCTGGCGTTCGGCGTTCTTCGAGAGGCCTGGGGTGCGGATCGTTTACCGCTTGCCGCAGGATGTGTACGACCGCCTCCTGCCCCTGACGGTGACGGCGGGGGTCCCGGTCCAGACGACGCGCGTGATGCTCGCCTGCCGCGGCGCCGACACGGTCGCATCCCTGCTCGATCCTCCCTCCCCTGCCCAGGCGCCGGCGGTGCGCTGACCATCGCTTCGCGCTTCGCGCATCGCGCTTCGCGAGCGTAGACTCTCCGGTCGATGCAATGGTTCAACGCGCTGGTCGCGCGCTCCCTCCCGCTGATCCCCAAGCCGGTCATGCGCCGCTTGTCGTCGCGGTACGTCGCCGGGGAGACGCTCGACTCGTGCGTCCGCACGGTGCGCGACCTCAATTCGAGGGGGTTCCGCGCCACGATCGACATCCTCGGGGAGTTCGTCCGGACGAGCGAGGAGGCGGAGCGTGTCGCGACGGAGTATTGTGCCGTCCTCGACCGGATCGCCGCGGATCGCCTCGACGCGAACATCTCGGTGAAGCCGACGCATCTGGGGCTCAAGATCGGCCGGGACGTCGCGCTCGCCCAGATGGGGCGCTTGTGCGAGCACGCCCGGAAGAGCGGCAACTTCGTCCGGATCGACATGGAGGATGCGTCCTGCCTCGACGACACGTATGCGATTTACCAGCGCCTCACCGAGTCGCATTCGAACGTGGGGCTCGTGATGCAGGCGTACCTGCGCCGGGCGTGGAACGACCTGCGCGCGCGGGAGGGGCGGATGACGAACTTCCGCCTCTGCAAGGGGATCTACCGCGAGCCGTACGCGGTCGCCTACCACGACCCGGAGGCGGTCCGGCGCAACTTCACGGTGCTCCTCGACGAGATGTTCCGCTCCGGGTTCTTCGTCGGGATCGCGACGCACGACGAGCTCCTCGCCTGGGAGGCGGAGCGCCTGATCCGGACGCACCAGCGCACGCCGCTCCAGTACGAGTTCCAGATGCTGCTTGGGGTCGGCGAGCGGCTCCGGGACACGCTGCGCGCCGCCGGGCACCCGATCCGGATCTACGTCCCGTTCGGCGCGGACTGGCACGCCTACACGATGCGCCGCCTGCGCAGGAACCCGGCGATCGTCGGGCACGTGATGCGGCGCGTGTTCGGGCGCGGGGGCTAGACCCCCCGATAGACCCGCAGGTAGGCCGATGCTTCCCGCCCCGCGGCGCGCGGGCGGGCCCAGGCCCGCCCGCGGCGCGAGGCGCGCTCCAGCCGCGCGGGGTCGGACAGGATGCGGTCGAGCACCCTCCGCAGCGATCGGCCGTCCCGGTACACCCAGCCCGCGCCCGATGCGCGGATCAGTTCCCGGTTCGCCGGAGCGTCGCGCGCGACGACCGGAACCCCCGCGGCGAACGCCTCCGCGATCGCGTTCGACTGCCCCTCGGCGCGCGCCGGATGGAGGAGGAGCGTCGCGCGTCCCAGGAGGAGGCGCCCGCCCCGGGGCGGGACCGGGCCGATCCATCGCGCGAGCGGCGTCCTCCCCAGGTCGGCGCGCAGGGCGCGGGCATAGCCCCGGTCGATCGCCGCCCCCGCCAGGAGGAGATCCGCGCCCGCTCGCCGCAGGAACGGCGCGACGTCGCGCACCAGGTCGCGCTGCCCCTTCACCGGGCGGATATTCCCGAGGCAGAGCAGGAGCGGCTTCCCCGGGCGCGGCCGGGGGCGGGGAGGGGCGCATCGTGGGATCCCCTTTTCGACAACGCGCAAGGTGGAACGGTGCACGCCGAGATCCCGCAGGAGCGGGATCCACGCGCGCCCGGGAAGCACGACCGCCGCGCAGCGGCGCAGAACGCGCTTCAGGACGGCTCGCGATGCGGCGCGCGCGTCCGAGAGATCCGTCCCTCCGACCGTGAGGATCCACGGGATCCCCGTGGCCGGCGGCGTGCGCAGGGCCGCGCGCCCCGCATGGAGGGCGTGATAGAGGTGGAGGATGTCGGCGCTGCGGCGATACGCGCTCCGCAGCCGCGCGGCGGCACCGGGGCCGGCATCCACCCGGACGACGCGGACGCCGCGGCGACGCAGGGCCCCGGCGATGCGGCGCAGCGACGCCTCGTTCCCTGTCTCGTAGGGACGCCTTCGCGGCCCCAGGAGGACGACCCGCAGCCGCCTCACGGCGCGCCCCGCCCGTCCCACAGGGCGATCCGAAGCGAGGCGAGAAGCGCCGGCAGTCGCGGGTCGCACAGAGCCTCCGTCTCGCGCCGGCGGTCGTCCCCCGCGAAGGATCCCGTGGGGCCGATTCCTGCGCCGGGGTGGACCATCAGTTCCGCGTCCCCCTCCGGGAGCGCTCGCAGGATCGCCTCCAGCCGTTCGATCGAGGGGGTCCCGGACCAGTCGAACCCCCGGAAATGGGGCGGGGCGGTCCAGCCCGACGACGCGAAGTCGCGCCGCGCCTCCCGGCAGGCGCGGGCGAACGCCCCGGTCTCCCACTTCATCCGCGCGGGCGGCGGGGCGGTCTCCGCGGGGATCCGCACGAGGCGGATGGCGCTGTCCCGGAGCGCGGCGCGGCACGCGGCGCGAACGGCCGGCAGGACATGGAGGTGCTGGTGGCCATCGAGGCGGTCGATGCGCGCTCCGAGCGAGACGAGCCGGTCGTGCTGGGCGCGCACCTCCCGTTCCAGGGCATCGGGCGCGGCCGCGCCGGATTCAAGCCGACGCCGGGCCTCGGCTCGCCCGGGGAACGCGCCGTCGCTTCCGCACAGTCCGGGGACCGGTCCCGACAGCGGCAACCCCTCCGAGAGGTTCAGGTGGAGGCTCGTCGGCGTCCCGGGAGAGAGGGCGGCCGCGGTTTCGAGGGCCACCCCGTTGGCGAGCAGCGAGACGCGGCGGACGATCCCCTCGCGCAGCGTCCGCAGGGCCGGGACGATCCCCGCCGGATCTCCTCCCAGGTCGTCCGCGTTGACCAGGAGGCGGCGCGTCACCGGTTCCCGAGCGTGCGGCGGAAGTGCGCGAGGATCCGGTCGTGCTGCTGTGACAGGGCAAGGCACGCCTGCACGTGCCCGCCTCCCGTCCACGAGATCTCGGCCCCCCCGAGCCCCACGGCCAGGGCGCGCGCGTTCGCCTCCGGGACGATTTCGTCGATCGGGGAGGCGAGCAGCAGGATCCCCCCGGGGCGGGAGGGGTCCGCATGCGTCAGGGGGTCCGTGAGGCGGCACCGGTCCCGGACGTCCGAGAGCGACAGCCCCTGCCGGATGAGCCCCTCCTTCCAGCCGGCGATCCGGTTGAGCCAGTGGTCTCCCCAGAGGGTCTCCGAGACGTTCCCCCCGCAGTAGGCGAGAACCGCGCAGGGCCAGTCGCGGTCGATCGAATAGGCGGACGCGGCGACGTACCCGCCGAGGCTCAATCCGAACACCCCCGTTTTCGAGGCGGGGAGCCCCGTCTCCTCGCGAAGCCACAGGCGGACGCGCCGGATGTCCGCGAGCGCCTGGTGCAGCACCCGCCCGTTGCGCTCCAGGTCGGAGGAGATC
>JACQRN010000194.1 GCA_016206515.1 Planctomycetota bacterium
GAGCGCCTCCTCCTCCGTGCTGACCCCGTAGTTGCGCTCGATCGCCCCCTGGATGTCGCCAGGGTCCGCGAGGACCGAGGCGATCTCGGTGTTCAGCCGGAACCGGAGGTCCTCGATCGTCGCCAGGTCGTACGGATCCGCGACCGCCAGCTTCAGCGTGTTGTCCACCCGTTCGATCGGGAAGACTAGGTGTTCCTCGGCGACCTCGCGGGGGACGAACTCGAGCACCGTGCTCGGGACCTTCATGTTCGACAGGTCCACCAGTTCGAGCCCCGACTGCTCGCTCAACGCCTGCGTCACCTGCTGCGAGGTGCAGAACCCCATCTCCTGGAGGAGAACGCCGAGGCGGGTCCCCTTTTCCCCCTGCTTCTCGATCGCCTCCTTCAACTGCGGCCGGGAGATCGCCTTCAATCGGACCAGGATGTCGCCGAGCCGGTCGGAGCCGTTCGTCAGGTCGGCCATCCACCGGTTATATCCCCAACTCCAGGCGTTTCGCCAGTTGCAGGTCGAGCCCGGCGGCGGCGATCTGCGCCTGGGTCTCCTCGACGGGGTAGGGGAGGCGCACGACGGTCATCGCCCACGCCCCGGGGTCGAAGATCCCGAACGAGGTGTCGCGGCACCGGTCGCGCGGCTGCCCGACGCTCCCCGGGTTGATCAGGTACGTCCGGTAGCGCTCGAGCGCGACCGTCCGCGTCGCGGAGAACTGGGTCTCGACCTTTCCGTTGCCGACGATCATCGGGATATGGCAGTGGCCGAAGAAGCAGATATCGATCCCGAGGAACTTCTCCTGCAGGACCGCAAGGTTCGCGTTCGCCCCCGCCGCGGTGAGGATGTACTCGTCGCGGTCGCGCGGGGAGCCGTGCACCAGGAGGAACGCGTCGCGCACCACCTTCTGGTCCTGGAGGGAGGAGAGGAAGGCGATCTCCTCGCCCGACAGGGTCCGGCGGGTAAATTCGACCGCCTGCACCGTGGCGGGTCGGATCTCCCCGACCTGTCCCGTCGCGACGTAGCGGTCGTGGTTGCCGCCGATCGTCACGAGGTTGCGCCCGCGCAGCATCTTCAGGCAGGTGCTCGGATCCGCGTTGTACCCGACCAGGTCCCCGAGGCAGTAGATCGTGTCGACCTGCTCCTTGTCGAGGTACGCGAACACCTCGCGCAGGGCGCTCGTATTGGCGTGGACATCCGCAAGGATCGCGAAGCGCTCGCTCACGACACGGCTCCCTTTCCCGCGCCAGGCGCCGGCTGTGCGGATGCGGCGGCCAGCCGGTCGAGGATCGTGGCGACCTCGTCCATCGAGGGGAACCGGCGCTCCGGGGCCTTCTCCATGCAGCGTTGGATGATCGTCCAGGCCACGGACCGGAATCGCTCGTCCCCGGAGGAGGCGGGGAGTGGAGGGGGCGGTTCCTGGAGGTGCTTGTGGAGAATCTCGTCCGGCGCCGCCCCCTCGAACGGTGTGCGCCCCGCGAGGAGCTCGTACAGGACGGTCCCGAGGGCGTAGATGTCGGTGCGGCGGTCCGGCGGATCGCCCCGGATCTGCTCGGGCGACATATAGGGGCGGGAGCCCTCGATGCGGCGGCTGCGCGGAAGGAGCTTCCGCCATCCGGCGGGTTCCTCCGCCGCGAGCGCAAAGTCGATCAGGCGCAGGTCCCCCCGCGCGTCCACCAGGATATTCTCCGGCTTCAGGTCGCGGTGGACAATCCCCAGGGAATGAAGATGCAAGAGGGTACGGGCGACCCTCGCCAGGATCTCGATCCCCTGTGGACGTTGGACGAGCGGGGAGCGGGAGAGGATGAGTTCCTTGAGGTTCCTCCCCTCGAAATACTCCATGGCGAAGTAGGGGGGCGACGCGTCGAGACCCGTGTGGATGAGCCGGATGATGCACGCGTGTTGCAGCGTCCGCAGCAGGTTCGCCTCCCGGCGGAACCCCTCCACGGCCCGGCCCGAGTCGGCGGCGTCGCCGCGCCAGACCTTGACGGCGACCTCGGCCCGCCCATCCCGGATGTCGAGCGCGCGGTAGACCGTCGACGAGCCTCCGTCGCGGATCTTCCGCAGCACCTGGTAGGGGCCGAAGACCTGTTGCGGAGGGGTCATGATGCTCCGTCCGGCGCCTTGCCGGCTCGTGCCGGTCGCCCGGCGCTGGCCCAGTCCGAAAGCGCCTGTCGGAGCGCATCGCCCCCCTCGCCCGTCCGGGCGGAGATCTCCAGGGCCGTGCCCGGCCCGCGCAGGAGGGCCAGCGGCGAGCGGTCGGTGAGGCGGTCGATCTTGTTCAGGATGCGCCAGCGCGGGTGTTCCGCGCAACCGAGTTCCTGGAGCACCTTCTCGACGGCGTCGAGATCCGCCTCCGGATGGGGCGAGGCGGCGTCCACGACGTGGAGCAGCAGGTCCGCGTGGAGCGTCTCCTCGAGCGTTGCCTGGAACGAGGCGATCAGCCGGTGCGGGAGTTTCCGGATGAACCCGACGGTATCGCTGACGAGGACGGGGCGCCCCGCTTCGGCGTACCAGCGCTTCGTGCGGGTATCGAGCGTGGAGAAGGGGCGATCCTCCACCAGCCCGTCCCCGCGCGTGAGCCGGTTCCACAGGCTTGTCTTCCCCGCGTTCGTGTATCCGATCAGGGAGATCGAGGGGATCCCCTCGCGCGAGGCGACCTCGCGCTTGCGGCGGTCCTGGATCTTCCCGATCCGATCGCGCAGGTCCTTGATCCGCCGGTCCGCCAGGCGGCGGTCGGTCTCGATCTGCTTCTCGCCCGGCCCCCGCATCCCGATCGGACCGTCGATCCGCTCCAGGTGGGTCCACATCCGGCGCAGGCGCGGCCGCAGGTACTCCAGAAGCGCGAGTTCCACCTGATCCTGGGCCTGGCGCGTCCGGGCGCGGAGCGCGAACAGGTGCAGGATCAGTTCGGAACGGTCGATCACCCGTCGCTCCAGGGCGGCCTCGATGTTGCGGACCTGCACGGGGGTCAGGTCGTCGTCCATGACGATCAGGTCCGCGTCGCAGTTCTCGGCCAGGTCCCGGAGCTCCCGGATCTTTCCCTTTCCCAGGTAGGTGCGTGGGTCGGGGTGGGGGCGAGACTGCGTCATCGTCCCGATGACCTTGCCGCATGCGGACGCGACCAGATCGGCCAACTCTTTCATGGGCGTTTCGACGTCCCGCTCGCGGGGAAGGGCTCCGGCCAGGATGACCCGTTCGGTCCGGAACCTGCCTCGTGGCGTATCGAACATGTCGCTTTGCATTTCCCCAGGGCCGACCGGGATGATAGCAGGGTCCGCTTGGTGAGAGGAGCGCCAGGGCGGTCCATATGAGCGTGTGTCAAATGGGCATCGCCCGGATAGATAACTGCCATGATGGCAGTTATTGTTATAGGTATCGTTAGGCTGGAATGGAGCGGTTCTATCCACATAACCAATTGTCAATGCAGTGTATGTGACATCGACCTGGAAAAAGGTCCGTGCGGTACGCGGTTTGTTCATTCACCGGTTTGAAAAGGAGGGAGCCGATGAACTTGAAACCGTTGAATGATCGTGTGGTGGTGGAACCGCTCGAGGGGGAGAGCAGGACGTCCGGGGGGATCGTCCTTCCCGACTCGGCGAAGGAGAAGCCGAAACAGGGGCGCGTGGTGGCCGCGGGGCCCGGAAAGATGCTGGATTCCGGCAAGCGCCAGCCGCTCGAAGTGGAGCCCGGGCAGACCGTGATCTACGGGTCGTACGCCGGCACGGAGGTCAAGATCGACGGGCAGGAGTATCTGATCGTGCGCGAGGAGGACATCCTCGGCATCGTCGAGGGGGCGAAGAAGGCCAAGGGCGCCAGGGCCTAGGGGGGACCATGACAGCGAAGCGAATCGTGTTCGATGAGGAAGCGCGCAGGGCGATCCGGGACGGCGTGGTGAAGCTGGCCCGGACGGTGAAGGTCACGCTCGGGCCCCGAGGCCGGAACGTGGTGATCGACAAGAAGTGGGGCTCGCCGACGGTCACGAAGGACGGGGGGACGGTCGCCAAGGAGGTCGAGCTCGAGGACAAGAACGAGAACATGGGGGCCCAGATGGTCAAGGAGGTCGCCTCGAAGACCTCCGACGACTGCGGCGATGGGACGACCACCGCGACGGTGCTCGCGGAGGCGATCTTCGTCGAGGGGCTCCGGAACGTGAACGCCGGCGCCAAGCCGCTCGGGGTCAAGCGCGGCATCGAACAGGCGGTCGAGCAGGTCGTCGAGCGCCTGCGCAAGATGAGCAAGGCGATCAAGGGCAAGGAGGAGATCGCCCAGGTCGGCGCCATCGCGGCGAACAACGACCAGGAGATCGGCAAAACCCTGGCCGAGGCGATGGAGAAGGTCGGCAAGGACGGTGTGATCACGGTCGAGGAGGGGAAGTCCCTCGAGACGAC
>JACQRN010000195.1 GCA_016206515.1 Planctomycetota bacterium
GCGCGGCTCGGGCTCGACCCTTCGGTCCGGCGCCTCCTCTGCGCGGGGCGGCTTGTGGAGGGAAAGGGGGTCGGCGACCTTCTGCGCGCTCACGCCTCCCTCGGCGAACGCGTGCATCTCGTTCTCGCGGGGGGCGGGGGAGGCGCCTGGATCGCTCGGACGATCCGGTCCCTGGGGTCCGGCGCGCGCGTGGAGCGTCCCGGGGAGGTCGCCTACGGCGCGGTCGCGGACTGGATGAACGCCTGTGACGTCGTCTGCCTGCCGAGCCGCGCCGAGGGGCGTCCCTCGGCGGCGATCGAGGCGCGCGCCTGCCTGCGCCCGGTCGCGGCGACCGACATCCCCGGGCACCGGGAGACCTTGAAGGGGTACGCGGGGGCCCTCTGGGCGAGCCCGGCCGACCCGGTCGCCCTCGCGCGGTCGGTCGCCGACGCCCTCGCGTCCCCGGCGCCCAGCGCGGAGCCGGGATGGATCCCTCCGGGGTGGGCCGATACGGCCTCGGACCTGATCGATCTGTATGGCGGGGTAGAATGAGTCCGATGGGGGGCGTGAGCGGGGCCGTTGCGGGGCAGGAGAACGCGCAGGATCCCGTGCCGCGCGCGCATCCGGCGCGCAACGCGATTCCATGGATCTTTGCCTGTGAGGAGGGGCTCGCGGTCGACTGCGGGCCGTGGGTGCATACGCAGGGGCTCATCGAGGCGATGCGCAGCCGCGGGCACGCGGTCGGCGTCTGCCTCGGGACGTACCACGGCGGCGGGGTCCTGCGCCGGGTCCGGGATCTGGGGGGGGTGGTCCGGAGGTTCTGGACCCTCCTGTCGGGCCCCCAGGGAGTGGTACACGCGAGGCTCTCCCTGTTCGGCTGGCTCCTGGCGATCCTGTCCCGTCTGCGGGGATGGGTTCACGTGCTCGAACTGAACGGGATCGTGTCCGAGGAGCTGGCGCTTCTGGAGGATCCGCGCGGACGGCTGCGGCGGGCGTTCTACCTCTTTTCGGAGCGCGTCTGCTGCCGATTGAGCCAGTGGGTCGTCTGCGTTTCCCCCGGGATCCGGGATCACGTCGTGCGCCGCTACGCCCTTCCCTCGCACAAGGTGGTGGTGGTCCCGAACGGCGTCGCGTCGATCTTCTTCGAACACCGCGACCGCGCCCGGGCGCGCGAGCGGTTCGGGATGGGGATCGATCAGCTCTGGCTCTGCTTCGCCGGCGGGCTCTACCCGTGGCACGGGGTGGACCTCGTGGTCGAGGCGCTCGCGAAGCTCCCCCCGAAGGCGGACTCGGTCCACTTCATGATCGCCGGGGACGGCCCGGAGCAGGAGGCCCTGCAGCGCCGCGCCGCGGAGCTCGGGGTCTCGCACCGGATCCACTGGATCGGGCGGGTGACCCACGAGGAGATCCCGGATCTGTTGGCCGCCGCCGACATGGGGTGCATGCTGTTCCGTCCCGTGCGCTCGATCGCCGGCGCCCCGCTGAAACTCGTCGAGTACCTCACCGCGGGGCTCCCGGTGCTCGTCAGCGACGTCCCGGGGTGCCGCGAGGCGGTGCTCGAGACGGGCGCGGGGATCCTGGTCGATCGCCCAAGTCCCGATTCGGTCGCCGAGGCGATCGCGCGTTTCGCCGAGGATCCCGGGATGTGGCGCTCGCGCGCGGAGCGCGCCCGCGCGGCGTTCGGCGCGCGGCACAGCTGGGATCAGACCGCCTCGCAGCTCGAGGATCTGTACGGCTCCGGGAACGGCGAGGCGTGACCTCGGTCTCCGTCGTGATCCCGTCCGCCGACGGCTGGCGCGGCGGGAACGTCCCGCGCCTGGTCGAGGCGGCGCGCTCCGCGCTGGGTCCCGACGCGGAGGTCGTCGTTGTGCAGGGGGTCCGGCCGTGCGCCGCGGCGCACAATGAGGGTGCGCGCCGTGCGCAGGGGGAACTCCTCCTGTTCCTGGACGACGACGTGATCCCGGAGGGGCCCGCCACGCTCCGTCTGCTCGTCGAAACGCTCGTCGACCCGACGATCGGGATCGCCGGCGCCGCGCAGGTCCCGCCGCCGCCGCGCAACGCCTTCCAGCGGTGGTGGACGCACGCGAGTGACCGCGCGGCGTTCCGCCCTGTGGAGTCCGTGACGGACTCCGACATGGCGACCCACGCCGCGATGGCGATCCGGCGATCCGTCTATCGCGAGGTGGGTGGCGAGCCGGCCGCCTGCTGGCGGGCGGACGATCAGGTGTTGCGCGCGCGCGTGAGGGAGGCCGGGTACCGCGTGGTGGTCGTCCCCGGGTGCCTGGTGTTCCACCCGGCCCCGCCGGGGTGGTCGGGTTACCTTCGGCGGCGCGTGCGGGACGGGATCGCCGCGGCGCACGACGCGCGGGTCGCGCCGGAGGCGATCGTGGATTTGAGCCCGGACGGGGGGGCGAGGTGGGGGACGCGCCGCACAAGGGCCCGCCGTGCGCGGGACTGGTTCGTCCGGAGCGCCCGCGCTTTCGGGGCAGGGGACATGGCGTTCCTGGTCAGCCGCGCGGCGTACGCTTTCGGGTACGGTGCCGGCGCTCTGTTCCCGGGACGGTTCCGGAACCCCCTGTGACCTCCCCGGACCCTGTCCCGGCGATTCTGGAGCGGCTCTTCTCGGAGGCGGCCTCCGGCGCGATCGAACCGCCGGGGATGTTCCGGCGTACGTTCGAGCCGTTCCTTGCGAGGCCGGAGCGCGCCCATGCGCTGGTGCGCGAGGCGCGCTACATCCTCGATACCGGGCGAGGTGCGCTCGCACGAGTCGTGGACGCCGGGTGCGGCTTCGGCCTGCACGCCTACCTGTACCGCCAGCTCGGGGCACTCCAGGTGGAGGGGGTGGAGATGGACCCCGCGCGCGTGGAATGGGGGAGGCGCCTCGCCGCGTTCTTCCCCGCCGGGCGCGAGGTCTCTCTGCGCACGGGGGATGCGTGCGCGCTCCCGGCGCACGACGGGACGGTCGACCTCCTGGTGGTCCGCGAGTCGGCCTCGCACGTGCATGACGATGAGGCGCTCTGGGCCGAGGCGAGGCGCGTCCTCGTTCCGGGCGGACGGCTGTACATCCGCGACTTCAACAACTCACTCGATCTCACCACGCGCGGCGAACGGCGGGACTACTGGCGCCGCGCGGAGGAGGTGCCCGAGCGGGGATACCGCGATCGGAGGCGCGCGCTCCTTTCCGCATGGCACCCTGAGATCGCCGCCGACCGGATCGAGGATGCGGTCGAACGGACCCGCGGCGCGTACGGGGCGGCGCTGAAGGAGGCTTCGGTGCGCCTGCTCTCCGGCGGTTTCGAGCCCCCGGCCCCCGCCTTCCCCGTCCGCGACCCGGACACGGGGATGGCGCACGAGAGGGAGTTCCACCCCTGGGTTCTCGCCCGGCGCCTGCGGCGGCACGGGTTTCGCGCGCGCGTGCTCCCTCCCCGGCTATTCGCCTCGGGGCTCGGCCTGCGCGGACGGCTGGGGGCGGTCCGCGACGCGGCGGTCCGGTGGACCTACCCCTTGTCCTCCTTCGTCACGCCCCTGTTCGAGGTCCTGGCGATCCGCTCGCCGTAGCGGTTTCGTTGCGGGACGCCTCCGCCAGCGCCGCCAGGGCTCGCGCCATCCACGCCTGGCACCACCGCATCAGGGTGAACCTCCGGTCCAGGAACCGCCCGCGCTGGTAGAGGAAGCGTCCTTCCTCCGGGAGGAAGAGGTGATCGACGGCCCAACGCGCGAGGCGCTGCGCCGTCGCCAGGTGCCGCGCCTCGATCGACGCGGCGCGGCTGAATGTGAGGATCCCCTGCGCCGATCCGTGGACGTCGCGCGGATACGCCTGGTGCGACTGCCAGCGAGGGGCACCGTTCGGATCGAACAGGCGCTCCTCGTAGAACGCGAGGCCGCGGCGCCAGGCGGCCATCGGCTCCCCGTCCCCCGTGGCGCGCGCGTACCGCAGGAGCGCGTCGAGGATGAATCCCGTGTGGTAGTTGTCGTGGCGGATCGGGGAGGCGGACGGAGGGTCCGCGTAGAACCAGGCCCC
>JACQRN010000015.1 GCA_016206515.1 Planctomycetota bacterium
AACGCCGCGCTCCTGGAGTCCACGCGCAAGGGGGTGACCCTGGAGTCGATTACGGAGGCATTCCGTCTGACGCGCGAGGCGCGGATCCGCTCCACCGCGTCGTTCGTCCTGGGGCTTCCCGGGGAGACCCCCGCGACGGTCGAGGAGACGATCCGGTTCGCCCGGCGCCTGAAGCCGGACCACGCCTCCTTCCATATCTTTGCCCCCTATGAAGGGACGCGCCTGCACGGCGAGGCGGTCGCCGCGGGGCGGATCGAGCCGGGCGCGTTCGACCGGACCCGCGTCCATGCGAACCTGCGCGCTTACCGCACGGAGGGGATGACCGCGGAGGCGCTCGACGCTGCGCGACGCCGGGCGTACCGCGCCTTCTACCGCGACCCGCGGTACCTGGCACGGCGCCTGATGAACTCCTCCCGGCGCGAGATCTCCTTCTATGCGCGAACCCTGCTGGGCCTGCGGGGAGACATCCGCACCGCGGAGGCGTCCGTGCGCGAGGCGCTCCTGGGCGGCCCCGCCGAGAAGCTGGCGAGGTAGAAGCGGGCGGCATGGGTATGCGCTAGGATGACTGTGTGGTGAAGCGACGCGCATTCGTTGTGAAGGAGGATGAGAGGCAGGCCCCGCTCGTGTTGGCCATGGTGCTCTGTGACCATTTGTGGAGGGATCCCGCTTCAGGAAAGGTGACGCTGGTGGGGACCTTCTCTGCGGTGACAGCGAGAGAGTTCCCTGCCCGTCACCCGGAGATGGCGCTCTATGCGGCCATCACCAGGGCCGAGGGGAAAATGCCGGTCGTCATCCGTGTGATCAAACTTCAGCCGCAAGCGACAGTGATGGCTGAATTGAGTGCCACTGTTGAATTCAAGAACCTTGATGCTGTAGCGGAGTTCGGTGTGGATTTGCAGGACCTCGTGTTTCCTGCCCCCGGGCCGTACTCGTTTCAGGTGGCTACGGGCGGTAGCGTCCTGGCGGAGCGACGAGTCATGCTTGTGCAGCGGTCGAATGAGGAGGTGCGCACGTGATCTCTCTCGAGACCGATTCGTCGGCGAGTCAGTGGGAGGATTCATGGAGGGTGGCTCGTCTGGCAAGGTCACCAGCACGCAAAGGGCGTGCTCGGGCTGCGAGCATGTCTCGGAGTGGCACGGAGTTCATTGCGTCATCTTTCGTGCTGGTGCAAGGATCTGTCGTTCGTGAGGGGGAGCGGGTCCGCGCAATGTTGTCGCGTCTGCGCGAATTCCGAAAGAGGTTTTCAGGCAGGGCTATCACCTTGTCCGACGCGGTTCTTGCGGAACGTCGGGAAGGCGATTGATGTCCGTTTTTATCGACACGAGTTCTCTGGTCAAACTCTATGCGGCAGAGGATGGGGCCGCTGAGGTTGAGCGCATGGTTGAGGCTCTTGCCCCCGCTTATGTTGCCTGGCTTGCCCTCCCGGAGTTCTACTCTGCGCTTTGGCGGAAGGTGCGGGCGGGAGTGATCGACGATGCCGAACGTGCGGTCTTTGAAAAAGAGTTCCGCAAGGACTGGGGGGATGCTCTGTCTGTGGTCCCATTTGATGACGGAATGCCGGAACGTGCGGTCGCGATTCTTCAGCGAGTCGGCCGCGAGAAGAGATTGAAGACGTTGGACGCTCTACAACTCGCGTCGGGTCAGACGTGCCATGGGGCCCGTTTCCTCACGGCGGACCAAGATCTTGCGGCTTGCGCTGCGCTGATTGGGCTTCCTGTTGCAGTCGGGTCGTGACGCGGCGTTCCGATGCGCCGCGATCGCATCACGCTGATCTACCCCCCTTGGGTCCTCTCCGAGCGCAACTACCGCGGCTCGCTCCAGAACTGCCTGCCGCCGCTGGGGCTCCTGTCGATCGCCTCGCACCTGGAGGCGAACGGGTTCGAGGTGCGCGTGATCGACATGAACGTCGAGCGTCTCAACGGGGAGGGGTTGCGCGCGCGCCTGGCGGCATCGCCGCCGGACCTCATCGGGATCAGCGTGCTCACCGCGATGGCGGTCGCCGCGAACCGGATCGCGCGCGTCGTGAAGGACGCCGCGCCGGGGTGCCTCGTCGTCTGCGGGGGGGTCCACGCGGAGGTGCTGCCGCAGGAGATGCTGCGGAACTCCGCGATCGACGCGGTCGTTATTGGCGACGGCGAAGGGCCGATGCTCCGCTTCGCCCAGGGGGCCGAACCGCGGGAGGTCGCGGGTGCCGTCTGGCGCGGCGACGGGCGCCTGGAGCGCAACCCGCCGGGGGCGGTCGAGATGGACCTCGACCGGTATCCGATGCCCGCCTACCACCTCGTTCCGATGGAGAGGTATTTCCCGGCGGTCGGGACGTACCGGAACCTCCCTGCAATCAACATGCTGATGACGCGCGGCTGCCCCGGGAAGTGCACCTTCTGCAACTCCGCCGAGACGGTCCTGCGCACGCGCGGCGCCGCGAAGGTCGTCGAGGAAATCGCGCACCTGCGCGAGCGCTTCGGCATCCGGCAGGTCCAGTTCTACGACGACACGTTCACGGTCTCCCGCGCCAACGTGATGGAGTTCTGCCGGCTCATGGCCGAGCGGGACCTGGGGGTCTCCTGGTGCGCCTACGTGCGCGCCGACTGCCTCAACGACGAAATGGCCTCGGCGATGAGGAAGGCCGGGTGCCACCAGGTGCTCATCGGCGTCGAAACGGGGGACCCCGGGATCGCCCGGAACATCGGCAAGCCGATCCCGCTCGACCGCGTCGAGGCGTGCGTCGCGCGCGCGCGGCGGCACGGCCTGGAGGTGCGCGCATCGTTCATCCTGGGGAACGCCGGCGAGACGCGCGAGACGATGGAACGCACGCTCGATTTCGCGATCCGGCTCGACCCGGACGTGGCGCAGTTCAACATCTCCACGCCGTACCCGGGGACGCGCCTCTTCCGCTGGGCGAAGTCCGGCGGCCGCCTCCGCCACGAGGACTGGACGCGGTACGACCTGTCGGGGTTTCTCGTCGACCTGCCGGACCTGACGGAAGAGGAGGTGTTCGCCTTCGAGCGCCACGCCGCGCGGCGCTTCTACCTGCGGCCGCGCGCCGTCCTGCGCCACCTGCGCCGCCTGACCCACCCGCGCCAGGTGCGCGACCTCCTGTTTGGATTCCTCGTTTTCGTATTCGGCATGCGCAACCGCGTGTCGCGCACGCACTGGGCCGCGTGGCTCGGCGACCGCAAGGAAGACTTCTTCGATCTCCCTTCGTTCGCGGAAGGGGGCGAGCCGCCACTCTCGTTCGAGGCTCGCCGGCCGGTCGTCTCCGGCGCCGTCTAGGGTTTCCAACGCCGGAAGCTCCGCATCCGGATCGTTTCCCGTTTAGGGGCACCCGTTTTGCGCTTTTTACGTCTATGGGTTGTATGGTTATCCGTTTTCAGGCATGGATGTACAGACCCGTGGTAGTGCGAAGGAGGGAAAAGCGTGGAAAAACAGTGGGGGGGCGGTTCAGAGGTGTAGAGAGTATGTCGATACACCATAGGGAGTAGTCGATGCTGTGGAGAGCACAAGATTTTGTGTTTTCGGCCTTGATCCTCCGGGAGCGCGACACTACTGTCCCTGCTCGGTTGGCACTCCGCAGGGGACGTTTTCCCCGCGCCGTATCGCGCGGGGAGGGAATCGTGAGGAGGTAGATATGTCGTCTACGGCCGTCAGTTGGAAACGTGGTCTGGTCAAGGAGCCGTTGTCCCTGACCCCGAACGGGATGCGGGTCCTGCGCGCGCGCTACCTCAAGAAGAACGAGAAGCTCGAGATCGTCGAGACTCCGGAGGAACTCTTCTCGCGCGTGGCGCGTGTGGTGGCCGACGTCGAGCGCCGGCACGGCACCCTGACCGAGGAGCAGGTCGTCGACCTTCAGACCGCGTTCTACAACGAGATGGTGTCGGGGCGGTTCATGCCCAACTCCCCGACCCTGATGAACGCCGGCCGCGAGATGGGGATGCTCTCCGCCTGCTTCGTCCTGCCGGTCGGCGATTCGATCGACGAGATCTTCGACACGGTGAAGGCGACCGCGATCATCCAGAAGGCGGGGGGCGGCACCGGGTTCGCCTTCGACCGGCTGCGCCCGACCGGGGACTTCATCCAGTCCTCGGGCGGCACGACGAGCGGCCCGATCTCCTTCTGGAAGGTCCTCTCCGAGGCGACCAACGCCATCCAGCAGGGGGCGTTCCGGCGCGGCGCGAACATGGGGATGATGAACGATCATCATCCGGACATCCTCAAGTTCATCGACGCGAAGGAGGACCTCTCCCAGTTCACGAACTACAACATCTCGGTGAAATGTACCGATGCCTTCATGGAGGGGCTCAAGAAGGACCCTGGCGGCGCGCACGTGACGCGCAACCCGCGCACGGGACGGGAGTTCCTGCTGCCGAAGTCCCTCGACATCCCGAAGTACGACGTGACGCACCTGATCCCCAAGGAATCCTGGAAGGGGATGCAGGAGTCTCCGGTCTGGACGCGCCGGGAGATCTTCGACCGGATCGTCGAGCACGCGCACCGTACGGGGGAGCCGGGGGTGGTCTTCATCGACCGGATCAACGAGGCGAACCCGACCCCGAACGTCGGCATCATGGAGGCGACCAACCCCTGCGGCGAGCAGCCGCTCCTGCCGTTCGAGGCGTGCAACCTCGGCAGCATCAACCTCTCGAAGTTCGTCGTCGAGAAGCGCGGCGCGCCGCACATCGACCAGGCGGCCTACGCCGACAGCGTTCGCCTCTGCACGCGGTTCCTGGACAATATCGTCGACGCGAACAACTACCAGCTCCCCGAGATCGACCGGATGTGCAAGGGAAACCGGAAGATCGGCCTGGGGGTCATGGGGTACGCCGACGCCCTGTTCCGGATGGGGATCCCGTACAACTCCGAGGACGCGGTCGCCTTCGGCGAGGAGATCATGCGGCAGATGAACGACGTGTCGCACGACATGTCCGAGGCGCTCGCCGTCGAGAAGGGATCCTTCCCGAACTGGAAGGGGTCGCTTTGGGACACCCGGCACCACCGCAAGATGCGCAACGCCTGCACCACGACCGTGGCCCCGACCGGCACGATCTCGATCCTCGCCAACTGCTCCGGGGGGATCGAGCCGCTGTTCTCGCTCGCCTTTTTCCGCAATATCCTCAACGGCCAGCAGCTCGTCGAGGTGAACGACATCTTCGAGAATCTCGCCAAGGAGCGCGGGTTCCACTCCGACGACCTGATGCGCAAGATCGGCCAGGAGGGAACGATCGTGCATGTCGAGGAGATCCCCGAGGATGTCCGGCGCGTCTTCGTCTGCGCCCACGACATCACCCCGGAGTGGCACGTCAAGACGCAGGCGGCGTTCCAGAGGCACTGCGACTCCTCCATATCCAAGACGATCAACTTCACCGAGTCGGCGACCCGGGAGGATGTTGAGCAGATCTACCTGTGGGCGTACGAACACCGCTGCAAGGGGGTGACCGTCTACCGCGACGGCAGCCGCAGCAACCAGCCGATGGCGCTGGACAACCAGAAGAAGGACGCGGAGAAGGTCGTCGTTGCGCTTCCGGCGACGCCCGTCGATGTCCCGGAGATCATGCCGTGCCTGCGGATCCGCCAGCGGACCCCGTTCGGCAACATGCACGTGAAGATCTGCGTCGAGCCGCAGAGCGGGATGGAGCGGGAGGTGTTCGCGCAGCTGGGCAAGGGGGGGGACCTGGCGAACTCCGACCTGGAGGCGATCTGCCGGCTGCTGTCGCTGTACCTGCGTTCCTCGGGAGCCCTCGAGGAAGCGGTCAAGCAGCTGTCCGGGATCGGGTCGAACCTCACGATCCCGACCAAGGACGGCCGGATCATGTCGCTCGCCGACGGCGTGGGCCGCGCGCTGCGCCGGTACCTCCTGTGCAAGAAGCGCAACGGCCTCGAGGCGATGCTGCTCGGCCGCGTCACCGTGGTTGACGGGGAGGAGCCCGTGACGACGTCCGTGCCGCGCGCGGCGTCCGTCGCGAAGGCCGAGCCTGCCCCGGCCCCGCGCGCCAACGGCCACGGCAACGGCGGGAACGGGCATACGACGACCCTGTTCAAGATCAAGTGCCCGGAGTGCCAGGGCGCCCTCGCCTTCGAGGAGGGGTGCGTGAAGTGCCACGGTTGTGGTTTTTCGCAGTGCTAATGGGGGGGAAGCGGCAGTGATCACCGAGGATGAAATGGAGAGAGCAAGTGACTCGTGGATGAGGTTGTGTCGTGTCCGCGACTGGTGTTGTGCCAGGTGTGGCGGGCATCCTCCGTTGGAAGGGCGCGTCGTCTACTTCGAGCGTGGTTTGTGCGGTTGGTGTGCCCATAGTGGGACAAAGATGACTAAGCGGTCCGGGTGGAGTGTCTACATGGGCGACTGATCGTGTAGGGAAATCAGGTAGACCCCGCGGGCGCGGCGCGTGGCGGTTGACGCCGCCGCCGTGGGCGGACCATCATCTCCTGCGATGCCACGCGCTCGGCGGAGGGACCCGGCGCGGGGAAGCGGGAGGGTGGGAATCCTGTCGTTCCGGCTCCGCGGGAACTATCCGAACTACCAGAGTCTTTTCTGCCCGTCTTCCCGGCGTCCGGACGGGGGGCGTTCTTCCCTTCCCGGATATGCCCCCCCCGGTGGTTGCGTACGAGGTCCAGGGGGAGGGGGAGGCTCCGCGCGCGGGAGAGGTCGTGGTCCGCGAGGCGGACGTCCCGCTCCTGTGCGGGCCGGGCGGGGAGGCGGCCAAGCGGCATCTGCGGCTCATCCTGCGCGCGCGCGACGGGGATGCTGGGGCGGACCGTGATCTGCGCGATGCGAGGGGGGCGGGGCGGGATGTCCCGCGCGCGGCGCAGGCCACGGGGCACGTCGTTCCGTCCACTTGCGCGGGCGTAGTTCCGCCGGAATCCGTCAGCCAGAAGGGGGCGACGCTCCTGGAATTGATCCAACAGGGGTATCCCGTTCCGGACTTCGTGATCGTGGCGTCCGAGGCGTACGCGGAACGCTCGGAACGCCTCGAAAGGGATCTCGGGGACGCCCTGTCGTGCCTGGAGGGGATCACCTGCCAGCGGCCCGGCTCGGGGGGGATCCCGCTGGTCCTGGCCGTCCGATGCGCCATGCCGCAGTACACGCCGGGCATCATGCCGACGTATCTCAATGCCGGGGTGGTCGCACCCGCCCTGCCTGCGCTCGGGCGCGCCTACGGGGAGGATGCCGCCCGGCGGATGTTCCTGAACAACCTGGTGAACATCGCGGAAGCGCTTCCAGGGGGCATGACCGGTACGCCTGACGTTCCGGCGCCGATCTCCGAGCGTATCGAGCGTCTCTGCCGCGTCGTGCGCTCTGCCGATCCGGCCCTCCTGGAGGATCCGTTCCGCCAGATCCTCTTCCTCGCGCGCCGCGCCTACGGCGAGTACGAGGCGAACCTCGACCTCCTGCTGACCCTCTCGCAGGGGCGCAGGTACGCCCCGGCGCTTATCCTCCAGAAGATGGTTTGCACGGTCCGCGGGCGGGACTCCTCCGCGGGGGTCCTGTACAGCCGGCACCCGACGACGGGGGAGGGGTGTCACCTCGAGACGGCGCGCAGCGTCTTCGGGGAGGACATCATGACCGGGAGCGCGGAGCCGGCGGTCACGGATTTCGCGGATCCGACGGAGATCCATCTGGAGTTCCCTGCGGTGAGCCACTTCGTCTCCCGGCTCCCCGGGCTGGAGCGTCGCTTCGCGTCTCCGGTGACCGTCGAATTCGCCACCGAGGCGGCCTCCGGGCAGGACCTGTTCGCGCTCCTGCAGCTGAACCGCACCGAGATGAGCGGACGCGCCGCCTACATCTCCTCCGTACGTCTTTATGAGGACGGGGCGATCCCGCGCGCGCGCGCCCTGGAACTCATCCAGCCCTGTCACACGCGTCAGATCGAGGACGATGCCATCGACCCGGATTCCGTGCGCTCTCTCGAAAGTTTCTGCGGGGGGGTGCCGGTCCTGCCGCGCGCATCGGTCCGTGGCCGGATCTTCTTCTCCGCGGAGGCGGCCCGCGAGGCCAAGTCGAGGGGGGACCGGGTCTGCTTCTGCAAGCAGCGGTTCATCCCGACCGATACGGTGATCATGCGGCAGGTGGACGCCCTCGTCAGCCTCGGCCCCGCTGCGATCCATGTGAACACGATCTGCCAGGGGCTGGGGATCCAGGCGCTCCTGGATCTCGAGAAGGAGGGCGTGGTCCTCTCTCCCGACGGGAGGGGCCTCGTCAACGCCCGGGGGCGCGCGCTGCCCGAGGGGGAGTGGGTCACGATCTGCTCCTGGCGCCGGACCCTGTTCGTGGGACGCGCCCGGTTCCGGCCCGCGCGCCTGCTGCGCTATCTCCGCGGCGATCCGGTGGAACTGGAGGAGGTGGAGAAGCCCGCGTTCAAGGCGATGGCCCATGCCTCCACGCGGGAGGAGACGTCCGGCGGGATGCTCCACAGCGATATCAGGAACGCGACATGGAACGAGACGAGGATATGGTTGGCGATGATCCATCCGCGTTCCAACCGCGCCGGACGCCCACTCGCTCGCGCCGTCCCGGCCCCGGTCGCGTCCCCGTTCGCCATGCGACGACGGGAGCGTAGCAACCTTTTTCGTCGGCCGCAATCGACGGCCCGACAGTGGCCCTGCATGGATGTGGACAGGCGGGGGGGGAGGGAGTGTATATTCCGCTCGGGCTGTCAGGTTCCGGCCTTTAGGACAAGTCTTCTCGTAAGGAAGGGGGAGCGCAGATGGCACGAGTCCTGGCTCTTGCGGCGGTCGTCTTCTTCGTCCTCGGGAGTTTGCCTCTCCCCTTGGAGGCTGGGTGATGTCCGGGGCCCGCCCGCACCCCCGGTGGGGGGGGAGAGAACTACAGCAACTACGAGACTGCGACCCCTGCGCCCGACCCGGTTCAATGGCGCGAGGATCCCTCCTCGTGGACGACGATCGGTCAGATGCTCCCGACCGGGTCCGCGGATGCCGCCCAGCCCGGGCAGGATTCTGCGCAGTACGATCCGAACGCGGAAGACGCCGTAGCAGGGGGCCCCGATGCCGTTTGGACCCCGACTCGTTTTGATATCGATGGTAGTCGCAAGTACGCGGTCCTGTTCTTCTACTGCAACACATCCAAGGGGGGAGACGCGGTCTGCGACTGCATGTTGATGCGGCGTACGACCTTCCCCAACGCGCGCCTGTCGGAGTTCCTCCCGAACTTTGAGTGGTATCAGATGGACACCGATAGCGCGGATGCGGCGCCGTTTGTGGGGCGGTACGGCGTGCGGACCTCCCCGACGTTCATTGTCGTGGATCAGGCCGGGCAGGAACTCTGGCGCGTCTCGGGGCACAAGCAGGCCGGGGAACTCGCCTCGAGCCTCCAGAACCTCCTGTCGGGGATGTCCAGGGTGGCCCAACGGCATGAGCGGATGATCTCGCAGCTGACGGAGCGACTGGCCGCCGCGCACACCGCGCTGCAGGCGGGGGATTTCAAGCAGTCCCTGCGCGCGCTGCAGTGGATCGAACGGGCGGCCCGTGGTAGCGGGTACGCGCAGTGGCTCGATGAATCGGAACGCGGCTTGGCATTCCTTCGCGGGCGCCTGGAGAGGGTCCTGGCGGACCTCGAACGGCGCGCCGGCACGGATTCGGAAGGGGTCGCCGCGGCGGCCAGGGAGTTCCGGAAGAATTACGGCCTGGCGTTCCCTGATTTGGGCCGTCGGGCGGATGCCCTGGTAGGGCGTTAAGGCGAGCGGGTCGGTTTCCGGGGAGTGGATTCCCGGGGTACGGGGCTCCGAGCGTTCCGGTAAGGTCTCGGGGATGCGCCAGCCGTGCACGGGGTTTCTGGAGTCGCTTCGGGAACGGGTCCTCGTCTTCGACGGGGCGATGGGGACGTCCCTGCAGAGGCGCGACCCGACCCTCGACGACTACCAGGGGCTGGAGGGGTGCAGCGAGATCCTGTGCGCCTCGCGGCCGGACTGGATCCGCGCGGTCCACGAGTCGTTCCTCGCGGCCGGATGCGACGCGGTCGAGACGAACACCTTCGGGGCGAACGCGGTCGTCCTGGCCGAGTACGGGATCGCAGGAAGGGTCGAGGAACTGAACGCGACCGCCGCGCGCCTGGCGCGCGAGGTCGCCGCGGGGTTCTCCACGCCGGAACGCGGGCGGTTCGTCGTCGGCTCGATCGGCCCCGGCACGAAACTCGTCTCGCTCGGGCAGGTGCCGTTCGACGCGCTCCTGGAGTCGTACCGGCGGCAGGTGCGGGGCCTGCTCGACGGCGGGGTCGACGCGCTCCTGATCGAGACGTGCCAGGACCTCCTCCAGGCGAAGACCGCGGTGATCGCCTCCTTCGACGTGATGGGGGAGCGGCGCGTCCGTATCCCGGTGATGGTCCAGGTGACGGTCGAGACGACCGGGACGATGCTCCTGGGGACCGAGATCCTCGCCGCCGAGACGGCGCTCTCGATGTACCCCGTCGACGTTCTCGGGATGAACTGCGCCACCGGCCCGCGGGCGATGCGCGACCACGTCCAGACGCTCGCGCGCGCGACCGACCGGTTCGTCTCGTGCCAGCCGAACGCGGGGCTCCCCGAGAACGTCGGCGGGGTCGCGACCTACCGCCTGACGCCCCGCGAGCTCGCCGACGAGCTGCGCGCCTTCGTCACGGACTTCGGCGTGGAGATCGTCGGCGGGTGCTGCGGCACGACCCCGGATCACCTCGCCGAGGTGGTCCGCGCCTGCGGGGGGCTGACGCCGCGCCGCGAGCGGGCGCGGGGTCCGCGCTCCGCCTCGTCCCTCTACACGCAGGTCACCTACCGGCAGGAGCCGCCGCCGCTCATCATCGGGGAGAGGACGAACGCGAACGGCTCGCGGAAGTTCAAGCGGCTCCTCGCCCTGGAGGAGTACGACGCGCTGGCGTCCATGGGGAAGGAGCAGGCCCGGGAGGGGGCGCACGTCCTGGATGTCTGCACCGCGTATGTCGGGCGCAACGAGATCCGCGACATGACCGAGACGGTCCGACGGATGGTCGCCTCGGTCCCGATCCCCCTGATGATCGACTCGACGGAGGCTCCCGTCATCGAGGAGGCCCTGAAATGGATCGGCGGGAAGGCGCTCATCAACTCGATCAACCTCGAGGACGGCGAGGAGCGCATGGAGAAGGTCTGCCCCCTGGCGCGACGGTACGGCGCGGGGGTCGTGGCGCTCACGATCGACGAGACCGGCATGGCGAAGACCGCCGCGCGCAAGGTCGAGGTGGCCGAGCGGATCCTCGGCATCGCCGTGCGCAAGCACGGGTTGGACCCTTCCGACCTGATCTTCGACTGCCTGACGTTCACGCTGGGCTCCGGCGACGGGGAGTTCCGGCGCGCGGGGGTCGAGACGATCGACGCGATCCGGGAGCTGAAGCGCCGCCACCCGGAGGTTTCTACGGTTCTTGGAATCAGCAACATCTCTTTCGGTCTCGACCCGGCCCTCCGCCAGGTGCTCAACAGCGTGTTCCTACACTACGCGGTCGAGGCGGGGCTCGACATGGCGATCGTCAACGCCGAGAAGATCGAGCCCCTCCACACGATCGACGCGGAGGGGCGCGAGATGGCCCGGCGCCTGGTCTTCGACGACCGGACGGGGGGGGACCCCCTGCACGCCCTGATGGCCCACTACGCCGGGGCGAAGGCGACCGCACGCGTCCGTCCGGAGCCCGCCACGCTTGAGGAGAAGATCCAGCGGCGCGTCATCGACGGGGAGCGCGAGGGGATCGGCGCCCTCCTCGACGAGGCGCTGAAGCGGCGCGAGGCGCTCCCCATCATCAACGAGGTCCTGCTCCCGGCGATGAAGACGGTCGGGGAGCTGATGGCCTCGGGGCAGATGCAGCTCCCGTTCGTCCTGCAGGCGGCGGAGGTGATGAAACTCTCCGTGAAGCACCTCGAGCCGCACATGGAGAAGTCCGGGGGCGTCTCCCGCGGGAAGATCGTCCTGGCGACCGTGAAGGGGGACGTCCACGACATCGGCAAGAACCTCGTCGACATCATCCTGTCGAACAACGGCTTCACGACCTTCAACCTCGGGATCAAGCAGCCGATCGAGTCGATCCTGCTCTGCGCGCAAGAGAAGAAGTGCGACGCGATCGGGATGTCCGGGCTCCTGGTCAAGTCCACCGCCGTGATGCTCGACAACCTCCACGAGATGCGTCGGCGCGGGATCGACCTGCCGGTCCTGTGTGGCGGCGCGGCGCTGACACGTGGTTTCGTCGAGCGCGACCTGCGCGAGGCGTACGCGGAGCCGGTCTTCTACTGCCGCGATGCCTTCGAGGGTCTGCGCGTGATGGAGGGGCTTGCCGACGGAGCCAAGCGCCATGCCCTCCTGGCGCAGGGGTGCGAGGTGTCGGGCGGACGGCGGCGCGATCCGCGCGTCCCGGACGCTGCCGCATCGTCTGGTGCGGAGGTCCCGCAGACTCTGGAGCGCGCGGAGGTGCCCAAGGCGCCGTTCCTGGGGAGCCGCGTCGTCGAGAAGTTCGATCTCGATGAGGTGTTCCGGTTCATCAACCCGCGCGCCCTGTTCCGCGGGCAGTGGCAGTACCGCCAGGGGACGCGCACGGCGCAGGAGTACGAGGCGGAGCTGGTCCGGACGGTGCGGCCCCTGTTCGAGGAGCTCAAGCGCAAGGTGATCGCGGAGGGGCTCTTCCATCCGCGCGTGGCATATGGGTACTTCCGGTGCGGCTCGGAGGGGGACGCCCTGCACGTCGAGGGGGAGGGGGGGGGGCGCGTCACGTTCCCCTTCCCGCGGCAGAAGGGGGGGGCGCGACGCTGCATCGCGGACTTCTTCCGGCCGTGCGGGGAGGGGGGCGCGGCGCATCCCGACCTCGTCGGCTTCTCGCTCGTGACGATCGGCGAAGAGGCGACCGTCCGCTCGCAGGATCTGTTCCGCGCCGACCGCTATGCCGACTACCTGCATTTCCACGGCCTGTCGGTCGAGACCGCCGAGGCGCTCGCGGAGTTCTGGCACAGCCGGATGCGCCGCGAGCTGTCGATCCACGCCCAGGACGCCCCCGCGGTCGAGGGGCTGTTCCGCCAGGGGTACCGCGGCTCGCGCTACTCCTTCGGCTACCCCGCCTGCCCCAACCTCGAGGACCAGGCGAAGCTGTTCACCCTCCTGAAGCCCGAGCGGATCGGCGTCCGCCTCACCGAGACGTTCCAGCTGGAGCCGGAACAGTCGACGTCGGCGATCGTTGTGCACCATCCGCAGGCGAGGTATTTCGCGGTGTAGGGGCGCTGCGGTCGTCGATTCGGATATCCTGCCCCTTCGTCGCACGGGGAAGGGAGGCCGCATGGGTCGCGCAGTGGCGATGGGCGGGGGGATCCTCGGGTTGGTCTGCGTCGTGGCGATCGTCGGATATCTGATGGTCGGCGGGGACGAGCCGCTCCGCCCCGGGGAAACGAGTACGTCCACCGGCGGCGCGCCCAGCGCGCCGACGGGGGGCGGGTACATCGAGCGGAACGTCGCGACCCTCGACTACGCCAAGCGCCAGATGTGGGAGGTCGAGACGAACCGCGCGATCGAGTTCTACCGTGCCGAGAACGGGGCGAACCCGCCCTCCCTGGACACCCTGGAGGCCGTCCGCGAGCTGCCCGAGGGATACGCCTGGGAGTACGACTCAGGGACCGGTGTGGCCCGGATCGTGGACGCGCCTCGGTAGGGGAGCGGTGCGGATGCGCGGAATCGTCCGGGCCCTCGCGGCGGTCGTGTCGGCCGCGCTCCTGTTCGTGCTGTCCTCCGGCCGCGCCTCAGCGAGGGGCGCCGCCCCGGGCCGCGTCGAGGCGACCGTGTACGCCTGGCGCCCGTCGGCCAAGGGGGATGCGGCTCTCGGCGAGGCGGTCCCCGCGCAACGCTTCGACCTGCACGACCACGCTGGCCTCGAGCACACGGGGGTCGGCGAGGCCGCGCGGCTGGTCCTGCGCGCGGGGCGGTGGGGTTTCCACGCCGGGGCGTCGCGGGCGCACCATGACCGGCGCAATCTCCTGACGCAGAGTCTCTCCGTCCAGGACCGGACGTACGCGGCGGGGACATCCCTGCGCGGGGTGTTCGATCTCGAGGTCGCGCACGCGGCGTTCTCCCTCGCGCACGGCTGGGGCGTGGTCCCCGACGCGGAGCCGACCTTCCCGGTGCAGTACGAGGTGCGCGCCCTGGTCGGTGCCTCGACCTACCGATGGGAAACGCGCTGGGACGGGGCGGGCGGCGACGTGACCGAGGCGTTCCGCGCGGACGGCGCCACGCTCGGATTCTCCGCGCGCTTCTGGGAGCGGTGGGGAAGCCTCAACGCCCAGGTCCTCGGGTCGCTCCTGCACGGACGGGCGGACGGGACCGGGGTGGAGGGGGATCTCCTGTACGGGGCGCGGTGGGGCCCCGTGGGGTTCGAGGCGGGGTGGCACCAGGTCTGGATGTCGGTCGCCAGCGACACCGATTCGGTCGACGTCGCCTACGGCGGGCCGCTCGTCGGGTTGCGATGGACGTACTGAAGATCCGCCCCTACCGGCGGCACCTCCTGCTGTGCACGGGGCCCCGTTGCACGCAGGGGGAGAGCGCCGCGTTGTGGGCTTCGCTCGGCGAGCGGTTCCGCGCGGCGGGGATCGACGAGGACGACCGGCTGCGCGTCAAGCGGACCCAGTGCTCCTGCTTCGCGGTCTGCCGCGGCGGGCCGATCGTCTGCGTGCAGCCGGACGGGATCTGGTACCACTCCGTCACGTCCGAGGTGATGGACCGGATCGTGCGCGAGCACTTGAAAGAGGGGCGCGTGGTCGAGGAATACGTCTTTCATCGTGGTCCGCTGGTCGCGGTCCAGGCATGAGATGCCGTCTGCTCCGGCAAGGGTTTATTGCCTGTCATCCTGAGGCGAGCCTACGAGATGGCGTCCAGCGAGCCGAAGGATCCCATCGTTCGAAGGGTTCGTATGAGGGCCCGAGAAAGAATCCCCCAGTCGGCGATGGCAACGCTGCCTCGGGGCTCGCCGCCCCCGCCGCGGACCGCCCGCCGTCACTGGTGCTCGGCTCGGATCGCCAGGTCGCTCGCCGCGTCGCTCCGGCCCATGCACA
>JACQRN010000187.1 GCA_016206515.1 Planctomycetota bacterium
CCTCGACGAGAGGCTGGTCCTCCCGAACGATGTCCCCCTCGGCGACGAGCCACTTCGTGATCTCGCCTTCCGTCAACCCTTCCCCGATGTCCGGCAGCTTGAACTCGAACGCCATGGCCCCCTCCCGCCTCGACAGTGTAGCAGTACGCTGTGGCGGTGGATCCCCTTCCGAGCGCACCCCGGCGGGTTCGGGCCGGTGCGTGGATGGTCGGCATCGCGGTCGCCGTGCGTCTCCTCTACCTCGCGCAGATCAGCGGGATGCCGTACTTCGACCAGGTCCTGACGGCGTTCGACCAGATCAACTACCACAAGGGCGCCCTAGCACTCGCTGCGGGGGACTGGCGCGCCCCGGCGCCGAACGAACTGTACGCCCCCCTCTACAAATACCTCCTCGGCGTCGCGTACTGGGCGTTCGGGTGGGCGACGGACCTGCGCGTGGGGCTCGCGCGGATCCTGCAGCTGGCACTCGGGGTCTGGGTGTCGTGGGGAGTATTCCGCCTGGGGAAGGCGTGCGGAGGAACGGTCGCCGGCGTTCTGGCGTCCCTCCTGTACACGACGTTTGGACCGGCGCTCTATCAGGAGGGTCTGCTCCTGCGCGAGTTCCCCTCCACCGCGGCGCTCCTGGGGGCGGTCCTCCTGGCGCGGCACGGGCCCGCGGCGACCGACCGCTGGCTCGGCTCCGCGGGGATGCTCGCCGTGGCGTGCCAGTTGCGGCCGAACCTCCTCCTCCTTGTCCCGGTGTTCCTCCTGCGCGTCCGCGCGCTCCCCGGCGGTCGCGCAAGGGCCCGGCTCGCGGGGGGATGGCTCGCGGCGTTCCTCCTGGCGATCCTTCCGACGCTCCTGCGGAACCATCTTGCCCTGGCCGATCCGGCCCGGCGCCCGGAGGGGTCTCTCCCCCCCGCCTACGAGGGGATGTCGATGCTCACCCTGGAGCCGCAGGGCCCCGTCGTCCTGGCGGTCGGAAACCACCCGGCCAACATCGCGCCGGGGTGGCTCCACGCGTCCGCGCAGCCGGAGGCGTTGCGCGCGTACGGTGGTGTCGAGCCGCCATCGTACGGCCGGACGTTTTCGATGATCCTCGACTGGGCGGCGGAGGATCCCGCCGGGTACCTCCGCCTCCAGGCGCGCAAGCTGGTCTGGACGCTCTGGGACGGCGAGGTCCCGGACAACCACTGCTTCCAGCTCTGGCAGGAGTTCTCGTTCCTCCTGCGCCTGCCGACCGCCCACTTCGCCCTTCTTCTCGCGCTGGCGGTCGCGGCGCTGTTCCTGCCGGACGCGCGAGCGGCCGTCACACCGTTCCTGTGGGGGTGCCTGGCGGCGGTCCTGGCCGGCGCGTGGCTGGCCTATCCCGTGGGCCGTTTCCGCGCGCCGACGTACCCGTTCCTGGCGGTCGCGGCGGGGGCGGCGCTGCATGCGGCCTGGATGTCCCTGGCCCTGCGACGCTGGCGGCGTCCCCTGGCGGGCGCCCTGTCCACGGTCGTCCTCGTCCGCCTCCTCTGGGTCCCCACGCCGGACTGGATCCGCCGCGCCCTCGGGATGCCGGTCGTCCTGACGCGCGAGATCCTTCTGCGTCCGAACGACCTCGGGAACATCGCGTTCGCATACTTCGATGTCGCCCGCGACAGTGATCGGATCGATCCGCTGTTGGCGGCGGAGTGGTTCTGGCGCCGGGCGTGGAACCAGACGCCGCGGGAGTTCCGCGTGCGTACGATCCCCGCAGGCGCCGAGCCGCTGCGCGAGATCTACCCCCAACTGGTGCGTCGGCTCCTGCGGGACGAGCCCCGACTCGTCCTGGATACATCGCTCCGATGGGAGACCCACGACCCGTACGGGGCCGGGCCGCACGAGGCGTGTGCCATCGTCCTCTCCGGGGCTGGCGATGCGCGCTGCGCGCGACGCGCGGCGATGCGCGCCATCGTCCGCAACCCGGACAACGAGAGTTTTGTGCGGTTCGCCGCGCAGGCGCCCCCCGCGGATCCATCGGATGAGGAGTCGTCCCTGCTCGCGCGCGTTCGCGCGGATGCGTCGGATGCCGGTGCGCACGAGGCGCTCGCGTCCCTGTACGCGGAGGCGGGGATTCCGCACCGCGGTGCATTCCACCTGCAGCGGCTGGCGACCCTTGGCTCCGAGGCCGACCGCTCGGTCTGGCGCGGCCGCCTCTCCGATCTTGAATGCCGCGTCCGCGCCTCCGAACTTCCCGCCGATGTCCCCACAACGTGGATCAGGGCAACGGCAGGACGTTAAAACCCCGCGGCCTTACGTATCGCTCGCAGCACCCGGTGCGCGTCGGGCATGTAGACGTGCTCGAGCGTGTACGGGAACGGCGTGTCGAAGCCGGCTACGCGGACGACGGGGGATTCCAGATATTCGATCGCGCGTTCGGAGACCAGGGCGGAGACCTCCGCGCCGTATCCGCAGGTGCGAGGCGCCTCCTGGACGACCACGACGCGGCCGGTCCGCTTGGCACCTTCCTCGATGCCGGCGACGTCCACGGGCACGAGGGTGCGAAGATCGACGATGTGGCAGTCGATCCCCTCCTTCGCAGCCTCGTCGGCGGCAGTCTCGCAGACGCGGACCATCGCGCCCCAGGAGAAGACCGTCACGTCCTTTCCCTCGCGGACGATGCGGCTCGGCCCGATCGGCACGGTGTAGTCGCCGTCCGGGACCTCCCCCTTCACGGCGCGATAGAGGATCTTCGGCTCGAGGAAGATCACCGGGTCCTCGCCGCGAACGGCCGATGCGAGGAGCCCCTTCGCGTCGTGCGGCGTCGAGGGGATGACGACCTGGAGCCCCGGCGTATGGGCGAAGTACGCCTCGCTGCTCTGGCTGTGGTAGTGCCCGCCGGCGATCCCTCCGCCGGAGGGGGCGCGGACGACGACCGGGCAGGTGTACTGCCCGCCGGAGCGGTACCGCATCTTCGCCAGCTCCGAGACGATCTGGTCGAAGGCGGGGTAGATGAAGTCGAGGAACTGGATCTCGGCGATCGGCCGCAGGCCGTAGAGCGCCATCCCGATCGCGGTGCCGACGATCCCGCACTCGGAGAGCGGCGTGTCCATGACGCGCTCCCGTCCGAACTTGGCCTGGAGCCCCTCGGTGGTCCCGAACACGCCGCCGCGCCGCCCCACGTCCTCGCCGAGCAGCACGACGTCGCCGTTCCGTTCCATCTCCTCATGAAGCCCCTTGTTCAGCGCCTGGATCAGGTTCAGCGTTGCCATGCAAGGCCTCCCATCTTGTCATCCCGAGGGCGCACGTTCTTCGCGTCCCGAGGGATCTGTGTGTATCGCTTCACCGCGTGAAACATAGATCCCTCGTCGCTTGGCCGACGGTCGACGGCTCCTCGGGACGACATCCGTCTCATAGCGGGAACTCCCCATGCCCCGTCCCGATCCCGCCCCGCTCTTTGACCTCGTCGAGGAGGGATTCCCTCTGCTCCTCCAGAAACGGCGGCACGCGCCCGTAGACATCGTCGAACATGGACGCAACGCCGATCTGCGGCGCCTTCTCGACCGCGTCGACCGCGTCGGCAACCGCCTTCGTCAGCCTCTCGCGCAGGGCCGCGTCCCGCTTCGCGTCCCAGGCGCCGCGCTCCTCGAGGACGGCGCACAGGCGCGGGATCGGGTCCTTCGACTTCCAGTCCTCGACCTCCTCCGCGTCGCGGTATTTCGTGGCGTCGTCGCTGCTCGAGTGCGCGCCGATCCGGTAGGTCACCATCTCCAGGAGCGTCGGCCCGCCTCCCTCCCGCGCCCGATGCGCCGCCGCGAGGGTCGCCTGGTAGACCGCCGCGGCGTCGTTCCCGTCCACCTTCACCCCCTCGAAGCCGTATGCGTCCGCCTTCGAGGCGAGGTCCGACTGGGCGGTCTGCTCGGAGACCGGCAGCGAGATCGCCCAGTGGTTGTTCTGGCAGACGAAGAGGCACGGCGCCTGGTAGACCCCCGCGAAGTTCATCCCGGCGTGAAAGTCGTTGCTGCTGGTCGCCCCGTCGCCGAAGGAGACCGCGCAGACGGTCTTCGCCCCCTTCCTCTTCATGGCCATCGCGGTGCCGACCGCCTGTGAGATCTGGGTCCCGATAGGGCTCGAGATGCTCACGAGGCGGCGGTCGGCGAAGGCGAAGTGGTTCGGCATCTGCCGGCCCTTCGACAGGTCGAGGCCGTTCCCCCACAACTGGGCGAGGTATTCCGTCAGCGGGACGCCGCGCGCGAGGATCGTTCCGGTGTCCCGGTACGAGGGGTAGATCCAGTCGTCGTCCTGGAGCGCCATGGCGTACGCGACCTGGGCCGCCTCCTGTCCCATGCAGGGGACGAAAAACCGGATCCGCCCCTGGCGCTGGAGCTTGATCCCGCGCTCGTCGATGAGGCGCGTGAGAAGCATCGCCTCGTACATCCGCAGGAGCGTCGCACCGTCAGGGCCCCGCTGGACGCTGGACGCCTCGCGCTTCGCGGTCCTAGTCGCCCCGTTCGTCCGTGGTCGTGCCACGCAAGACCTCCTGCACGAAGAACTCCCCCGCCCGGTACGAACTCCGGACCAGAGGCCCGGCCGCAACGTATTGGAATCCCATCGAGCGCCCGAGGCGGGCCCACGACTCGAATTCCCCCGGAAGGATATACCGCGCGACCGGCAGGTGCCGAGGGGACGGCTGCAGATATTGTCCGAGGGTCAGGAGCGACACCCCCGCGTCGCGCAGGTCGCGCATCGAGACCTCGACCTCCGAGCCCTCCTCGCCGAGCCCCAGCATGATCGAGGACTTCACGAACGCCCGTGGGGCGGACGCCCGCGGGGCGCGCGCCGCGTACCGGGACAGGACCGCGAGGGACTGCTCGTACGACGCCCGGCGATCGCGCACGCCCCCCTGCAGCCGGCGGACCGTTTCGAGGTTATGGGCGAGGACATCCGCGCCGCTCTCCGCCACGCGGTCGATCGCGTCCGCGTTCCCGAGGAAGTCGGGGGTCAGAACCTCAACCAGGAGATCCCCGTCGAGACGCTTGAGCGCCTCGACGGAGCGGGCGATCACGTCCGCGCCGCCGTCGGGCAGGTCGTCGCGGTTCACCGAGGTGAGCACGACGTACCGCAGGCCGAGCGTCGCGACCGTCTCCGCGAGACGTTCCGGCTCCTCTCGGTCCACGACGCCGCGCGGGTTCCCCGTCGCGACCGCGCAGAAGCGGCACCCGCGCGTACAGACGTCCCCGAGGAGCATGAAGGTCGCGGTGCCGCCCCCCCAGCACTCCCCCACGTTCGGGCAGCGCGCCTCCTCGCAGACGGTGTGCAGGCCGCGCGCGCGCAGCTGGTCCTTCAGGCGCAGGTAGTTCTCCCCGCCCGGCGCGGACACCTTGAGCCAGGGAGGTTTCCGCTCCGCCTTCACCGGGCTCGCCGCCGCAGCGCCGCGCATCGCCGGAATTGTAATCGGTATTCCGCGGTCGCGGTGCCGCCGGATACCCTCTCGCGTGCATGGCCGCCCCGTCGCGCAAGGCGCAGATGTACGTCCTCCTGGGCGGGGCGAGCACATCGGTCGGGGCGCTCTCCCTCACGGGATGGCTCGCGCGCTCCACGGGGGATTTCAACGTCATGGGGTGGTACGCGAACTACATCATCCCGATCGGCCCGATCCTCGTCGGGCTTGTCGCCGGCAGCGGGTACGGGATCGCGTCGTGGATCCGCGGCGTGAAGATCACGCGCGGGCTCCTGGCCGCCGTGCTGCTTCTCCAATGCGCGACCTACGCCTATGCGCAGTTCGACGAATACAGGACGTTCGCCCCGGCGTACGAGGACGGCACGCCCGTGCCGTTCACGACCTATTACGATTTTGTGACCCGGAGCATCGCGTTCCAGTCCGGTGCGAAGGAGGGGAAACCGCTCGGGGCGATCGGGTACGGGGTGCGGTTCCTGGAACTCCTCGGCTTCGTCTTCGGGGCGGTCTTCGCACCGATCGTCCTGAAGTCGAAGCCGTACTGCGAGCGTTGCAGCCGCTACATGAAGACCCGCGCCGTCGCCCTGGTTCCCGCGGGGCTCCCTCCGAAGCAGTTCAAGAAGGAGGAGTACGAGGCGGCGGAGGCGTACCGCAAGGAGCAGCAGACGGCGTTCGCGCGCGGGAGGGGCGAGGCGCAGGGGCTCCTCGCTGCGGTCCTGGCCGGAAGGATGGAGGAGGCGCATCGACTGTGCGCCGCGGCCCCGGTCCGTAAGGAGATCCGCCAGCTGACGGGGCGGGTCGCGATCGACCTGTCCCGGTGCCCGTCCTGCTCCGGCGGGCTCCTGCTCGCGCGGGTCTTCTCCGGCCAGGGGAAGGACCTGCGGATCGAGTCGATCGGCACCGTCCCGCTGGCCCCCGTGGCCGTGCGCGTCCTCCAGCCGGCCTGACCGGTCCCGGTCAGGCCCGGGCGTCCGGCCGGACCGCTCGTCGGACGCGGCGGAAGGCGTCGAGAATCGCGGTGAGCTGCGCCCCGGTCCAGGTGGCGCGCGCGCCGATCCGCAGCCGCGACGTTCCCTCCGGCACGGTCGGGGGACGGATCGCCACGACATACATCCCTTCCTCCCGGAGGCGGACGGCACGATCCAACGCGACGTCCGCCCCGCCGAACCGGACGTCGACGATCGCGCCGGCGCCGTCCGGGACCTCGTACCCCGCGTCACGCAGCCCCGCGCGGATCCGCGCGGCCGCGTCGAGGGCGGCGCGGCGCCGCCCGGCGTCGTCCCGCGCGATCGCCAGGCCCGCGCGCGCCGCGGCGACGGCCGGGGGCGGGAGCGCGGTGCTGTAGACGAACGTCCGCGCCTCGTTCACAAGAAGCTCGCGCAGCGACTTCGGCCCCGCGACGCAGGCGCCGAACGCCCCCAGCGCCTTCCCAAACGTTCCGAGGATCGCATCCGCCCCACCCCGCACGCCGCAGGCACAGAGCCCGCCCGCCCCGTCGGGCCCGATCACCCCCAGGGCATGTGCCTCATCGACGTATAGGCCGGCGGACGCCTCCCGGCGCAGGGCCGAGAGCCGGCCCAGCGGCGCGAGATCCCCGTCCATGCTGTACACGGATTCCGTAACGATCCAGGCGCGGCCCCCTGCCGCCCCGCGGCAGGCTGCAGCCGCCGCGTCCGCGTCCGCGTGCGGATAGAGGGCACGGCGCGCCTTCGACAGCCGGATCCCGTCGATGAGCGACGCGTGGTTCATCCCGTCGCTGACGAGGAGATCCCCCTCCCCCGCGAGCACCGGGATCGTCCCGAGGTTGGCGAGCATCCCGCTCGAAAAACAGAGAGCCGCCTCGGCGCCGACCCAGGCGGCGAATTCCACCTCGAGCGCCTCGTGCTCGGAGGTGGTCCCGGCGACCAGACGGCTGGATGCGACGCTCGCGCCGTGCCGGCGCGCGGCGACGGCGGCCGCCTCGCCGAGTCGCGGGTCGGCCGCAAGGCCGAGGTAGTCGTTGGACGAGAGGTTCAGGCAGGACCTCCCTTCAACGAGCACCCGCCCGTCCCCCTCCGGATCGACCCTGCGCAGGAAGCGCAAGAGAGACCGCTCCTCGCGTACGCGCAGGCGCTCCCGCCAGTCGTCACCGGGGGGGCGCACCTATGCCTCCACCCGCCGCGGAGCGAGAACTGGCGGCAGGGCGTCCCGCCGGCCGAGGATGGCGTCCGCGACCGCTAGGCCGCACCCGACGCCGAAGGTGAGGGACCGGCTCATGAACCCGGCGGCGATCCAGACGCGCGCGTTCCCCGACTCCGGCCCCGCCAGGGGGAGGCCGTCCCGCGGCCAGGCGAACGCTGCGGCCCGGCGCGAGCGCGCCGAGGGGGGGCGCAGAGGCCCCAGCCATTCCGAGGCGGAGGCGATCGCGTGCCGCTCGAACGCCTCCGCGTACGCCGGGGCCTCCACGACATCCTCCCCGCGCGTCTGTGGGTTCCAGGCGAGCAGGGTGGTCCGGTCCGGTAGGAACCGGTACTCCTCGTGCCCCCAGCGCCGCACGGCCCCCAGGGGCTGGACGCGTCCGAGGCCGGGCGGTGCGTCGCACGCCTGGCCCCGGCAGGGGTAGAGGTGGGCGGAGGCGGCTCCGGAAAGCGGCCGCGCTCCCAGCCCTGCGGCAAGGAGGACGGTCTCAGATTCCAGGATCCCGCCGTCCGCACCGGCGACCCGGCAACCGTCCGGGGTGGCGTCGATACGGCGGACCTCGACCCCACCCCGCAGGACGGCTCCCGCGGCGCGGGCCGCCCCCGCGAGCGCATCCAGGGTGTCCGCCGGCTCGACCCATCCGGATGGGACCGACATCGTCCCGGCAGGCCATCGGCTCCCCGCCGGCGAGGCGCCGTACGGGTGCAGGGCGGCGGGAAGTTCGTCCCGCTCCACGGTGTTGTACGGCACCAGGAGGATGGTCCCCTCGACGGCGCGGCCGCAGGCGAGCAGGTGGCTGCGACCGCGCTCCGCGACCGTCTCGATGGACGCGGCCCTCTCCTCCCCCAGCGAGGCGCGCAGGCGCGAAGGCCCGTCCGGCGTCCCGGGAAGGAGAAGCCCACCCTCCGGCGCCCGGCGGTTCCTCTCCGCCTCGTCGCGGTCGAGGACGAGGACCCGCGCGCCTCCGCGGCCCAGTTGCGCGGCCGCGGCAAGTCCGCAGCCCCCCCCTCCGACCACGATGACGTCCGTCCGCATGGCTCCGCTCCTACAGCGTAACGGACGCCCGTTGTCAGGCGCGTCCCCGTCCCGTAGAGTCCGCGCGCCGTGGCGGACGACCGCGTCCTACTGGAGGGGTTGGAGATCGAATCGATCATCGGAACCGACCCGCGCGAGAGAGAGGCGCCCCAGCCGATCCTCGCGGACGTGACGCTCTGGACGGACGTGGCCCGCCCTGGTGCCTCCGACCGGATCGCGGACGCGCTCAACTACCGCGCCCTGGCCGAGGGGCTGCGCAGCGAGGCGATGGCCGTCTCCCCCCTCCTCCTCGAACGTCTCGCGTTGCATCTCGGGAAGTGGATCCTCGAGCGCTTCCCCGCCGACCGCGTCATGTTGACCCTGCGCAAGCCGCGAGCGCTGCCGTACGCCCAGGCGGCGGGCGTATCCATCACCCTGTCACGGCGTCAGGAACCGGCTACGGCTTCCACTCCGGCTCCGGTGTCCCCGCGCGCGCGTTGACGTCGCGGGCCCACGCGAAGAGCCAGTCCGAGAGGCGGTTGAGGTACAGGACGATCCCGGGGTCGACCGTCTCCCGCGAGGAGAGCGCCACGACCCCCCGCTCGGCACGGCGGCAGATGGTGCGGGCGAGGTGCAGGGCGGCGCCCGCGGCGCATCCGCCGGGGAGGATGAACCGCCGCAGCGGGCCTGCGCGGTCCCATGCCTCGTCGATCCATGACTCCATGCGCTTTACGGTCTCTGGGCCGGGGAGGGGGACGCCGGCCTTCGCCGGGTCCGGGGACGCCAGGTGCGTGCCGATCTGGAACAGTTCCTCCTGGACGATCCGGAGGCGTGCAAGGTCGGAGGCATCCTTCATCGATGTCGCCGCGACGCCGAGGGAGGCGTTCAATTCATCGACGTCGCCGTACGCCGCGATCCGGGGATCGGCCTTCGAGCGGCGCGCGCCGCCGATCAGCCCGGTTTTCCCCTCGTCTCCGGTCCGCGTGTAGATCCTCACGGGGCGAGAGTACCCCGGATCGGCTTTTTTTACAAAAAAGTGCGTCGCGCGCGAGCGCGGACGACGTCTATAGTCCCAGGAGCCATGCGGGAGACTGCCCGGGAACGTCATCCCCGGCCCCGGGGGCATCTCGTCGTGCCCTTCCTGTTCGCGGTTGTCGCGTGTGTCCCGGCCGCGGCCGATCCGGCGGGCGCGGATCCGCGCGTCCGGGCCGGGAACCGGTTCGTTGTGGATTACCCCGGCCTCCCCTCCACCCTCGCCCGACAACCGTCCGCGATGCACGTCTCCATCCCGACGAACTACGATCCGAACCGCCAGCATCCCCTCCTCCTCTGGCTGAACACCGGCGAGGGACAGCCGGGGCTGGGGGACGCGCGGGGCATCACGGGCGGTACGGACTTTGTCTGCGTCTCCCTGCCTCTGTATCGGACGCCGGAGGGGATGGCGAAGCCGGGGATCTCCGGGATCCTCCTCGAGGAGACGGACCTGCCTCTGATCTGGACGCAATACCGGATCATGCTCGGCGATCTGGAGAGGATGATTCCCAACCTGCATCCCACGATGCGGGTCGTGGGGGGAGGTTCCAACGGCGCCCACGCCGCCGGGGGTCTGATCAGCGGGACGGAGGGCGAATTCTGCCGCCGCTTCCATCATGCCCTCTTCTGGGAGGGCGGCTATCTGCTGTCCGATGCGCGACCGATGGCAGGCGGCTGCATGATGTTCTGCTGGGGCGCCAACAGCCAGAAGGCCCGGATGTCCGTCCAAGCGAAGCAGGCGGCGGACGCAGGTGTGGACGTCGAGACGATCGAGATGCCCGGCGTCGGGCATGATTTCCCCCTCGAGTACCACGCGCGGTTCCGGGACTGGCTGGACAGGAAGATCCTGTACGCCGGGCTTCCGGAGGCGCTCCAGGCCCTGCGCCAGGCGATGGGCGCGCGGCGTTGGGGGGACGCCCTGCGCGCGGTCCGGGATGTGCGCGGCAAGGCGCACGTGGGACGACCGGAGCGCACCGAGGCGGAGGAGGCGTTCGGCACGCTGTGCAACGAGGGGGCGCGCGCCCTCGATACGTTGAAGACCGGAACGCCCGGCCCCTCCGAATGGTGCCGGTTTGTCCAGATGTGGGATTCCTGCCCGTGCGCGGACGAGGCCCGGCAGATCGCCAATCCGTTCGCTGAGCAGGAGTTGGAGAAGATCCTCGCGCTGGCGGGCCGTCCCCGCGAGACCGGGTTGCGCCGCTACCTGGAGACCTGGATCGGGTTCGCGGCGTGCGGCCGTGCGCGGGAGGCGTTCGACGCCGACGCGGCCGTGGCGTACGAGGCGCTCACGCCGAGGGCCCCTTCCGGCTCGCGCCCGCGGGCCCTGAGGCAGTTCATCGAGGGGTGGAACGGCTCGGCCGCGGTCGAGCGGGCACGGGAGGAGTTGGAAGCGATCGCTCGCGCGGAGTTGGACGAGATCCTCGCGATCACAAACCCCGCCCGGCAGAGGCACCGTCTCGAGGCGTTCGCCCGCGCGTTCGATGGGACCGATGCGGCGCGCGAAGCGTTCGAGCGCATGAAGTAAGCGGCCCCTCCAAAGTCTCTGCAGTATGAAAGGGCCGCTTATCCTGAGCGAAGCGAAGGATCCC
>JACQRN010000197.1 GCA_016206515.1 Planctomycetota bacterium
CTTCCACCGTACGGTAGAGATGACAGGGATATCGGCTGCAAGGGAGATCCTGGATCTCGAAGTGGTCGAGGTAGGAGAGTGTGAAGGCGTCCAGATCGTCGGCCACGAACCACAACACCTGCAAGGACTCGGTGGACTTGATCCGATAGAATCGGCTGTCGATCTCCCACGGCGAGTCCCAGGTGGCGTGTTGGGCGTTCATCTCCACGATCGAAACGTACCGGTTTCCTCCGACCGGGAGTTCCCCCGCCTCGACCCGTTCGCGGTCCTGCTCCGGAAACCACCCGTAGTCGACGTGACGAAACATCTTCTGCCTTCGCTTTTCCAACTCGAACGCATCGAACCATCCAGCTTCCGACGCCCCGCGCGGACGAAAAGAAGTATGACCGATGACTCCACGCGCTTGGCGGTGGTCCGGGTCAACCTCGATCAACTTCCGGGCCCATTGCCGCGCCGTGCCGCGCAGCGTCCTGCGCTGCGCCTCCTGCACGAGCCGCCACAGGTCTCTGGGGGAGGAGGTGTCCAGGCCGGAGGCGAGTTCATCCATCTCCGCGAACGGATTGGGAAGTGATCGTCCCGCCGGACGAGGCTGCGCGACGGCGGACGCAGCGAGTAGGCAAACGGTGAAGGTCCATACGATCCGCACATGTGCACGGCGTCTCGTTCGTAAGGTTTCAGCCGATTGAAACATACGCCTTCCCTTTCTCCGCGCACCCGCGGCATCCGCGCGTTAAGCAGACGCACGACCGAGCCCTGGACCGACCGAGAGCCCCCCCCTACCGAGAGCCCCCCCCCTCCGTGCCCGCCCGTCGTCCATGCCAGCGGACCGCTTTGCGGTCCGCTATCTTGGCATGGACGACCCCCGCCGCTCCATGCACTCGCGGATGAAGTTCACCAGGAGATTCTGGAGGGAGCGCTCGTCGGAGGCGTCGGTCTGCTTGCCGAAGTGGCTCAGGACGTGCAGGACGCGCCCGCCTTCGGCCGCCGCGTAGTCGCTGCCCGAGGGGCGCCGCTCGGCCGGGGCGAAGGTGATCGCCAGGGGGCGCTGGGTGTGGCCGTTCTTGAAGTCGGCGATCAGGAGCGTCGTGACGCGCCGCTCGTCTTTCACCTCGATCTCCGGGGATTCGTTGTCGATCTTCCAGTTGTGGCGCGCCTGATCGATCACGTTCTCGACGTTGTAACTTTCGAGGTTCACGCCGTCCCGCCCCGGCTCGCCGAAGACCCGTTCGAGATAGGGATGGGACGCGTTCCCCGGGGCCGGGAACGCCTCGGGGCCGGGGATGTCCTCCGCCAGCCCCCCCCCAATCCCCACGAGGCTCGGCCACGCCTGGGAGAGGACCTCGTCGATCTCCCAGTCCTCGGTGAAGAGGTACCCTCCCGCCTCGACGAACCGCTTGATCTTGTCGACCCCCTGGCGGGTGAACCGGTGCCCGTGCGCCTCGTGCGGTCCCGGTCCCGCGCACCCGACCAGCCGGTTCCCCACCCCCGCGCCACCGGCGCGGCACTCCGCACCGTGTCAGTGGTCCTTGAACTGGTTGCAGTTGATCAGGATCATCGCGACGTCATCGAGGGAGAAGGAGGGGGACTCGAACTCCTCCTTCTTGATCACGCGGCAGGGGATGTTAAGCCCCGCCAGCGCCTGGTCGATGTGGTCGAAATTGACGATGGTCCCCAGGCGTTCGTGCATGCTGCAGGCGCACTCGATCACGACAAGCTGCCCTGGCTGCGGGGCGCGCGCCCTCTCGTAGTCGGACAGGAAGTCGTGCTGGTCCCCGGTGCTCCCCGTCTGGGCCCGGCGTACCTCCCAGGCCTGGCGCCATACGTTGGCGTCGCTCCCTCCGTTGCCGCCCGTGATCTCCTGCAACCGCGCGGCGATCAGCGCCTTCGTCTCGTTCTCGGTCACCCGTTCCAGGAGGCGCGTCAGCGTGTCGACCGCCATGTTCGGCGGGAGCCGCCCGGCCTCCATGATCGCGCGCGCGACGAGCGGTCTCGCCCGCGCGCCGGTCGTCTGGGCGACCTGGAAGCAGACGCCGGAGGCGGTCGAGAAGTTCCGGCTCGCCAGGAGGGTCATCAGGTCGAACGCCATGCTCTCGTCCGTGCCGGACTTCCCGATCCATTCCGCCAGCGCCACGATCGAGTCGGGCCCCTCGAACGACCCGATGGCGGCCAGGACCGCCCAGTAGTGGGCGGTGGGGAGGTCGGACTTGATCTCCCCGAGGAGCGCCTCCAGGGCGTCGGTGCTGCGCAGTTGCGCCAGAGCGATCGCCGCCTCCTGGACGCGCTCGTCACGGCCCGAGGAGAGGGCGTCGCGGAGCCGTTTGCGTCCCTCCTTCGACTCCTCGGACGCCCTCGCGGTAACGCCCATCGACGCCCACGCGATCAGGAACGCCCCCAGCATGCCGGCATATCGCATCCGTCCCCTCCCCCTCGGGGTGTTGCGGCCCCGGTTTCCGTAACTATACACCCCCTCCGATCGGGCGGTCACGCGCGAGGGGTCTGAAATCCGCGCCGGGCGGAGGGAATGGTAGACTCCCCTCCCCGTGCGTCGAGCCGCGTCCGCGTTTCTGATGGGGCTCTTGCTCCCCCTGGCGGCGTATGCCGGGACGGGGGAGCCAGACGCCGGGATGGCGGTCCCAGCGGTCCAGGAGGGGGGGCGAGTCAAGCCGCTCGACACCCTCGCACGAGAGTTCTTCCAGGCGCTGACCGGTTCGGAGCGGTTCCGCTCGCCGCCCGCGGGCGCGTCCGAGGGAACCCCGATGGAGCCTCTCCCCGCCGATCGAGTCATGGCGCTTCTGCGGCTTGTCGCGCTGGACGAGGAAAGGCTGGTCGATCTTCCCCTGTTCCCGGTTCTGCACGAGGAATTGCGCGCACGGCTGGACGTCCCCCGCGCCGTCCGGTTCGTCTCCGTCCGCAAGGTCCGGGGGGATCCCGACAACACCCTGCTCGCAAACGAGGTCGCGACGGCCCTGCGATCTCCCGATACGGCGCTGACGCCGCTCCAGGCGAAATGGCGGGAGCTCGACCGCCGTATCGAATCCCTGCGGATCCTCAAGCAGGAGGGTGGAGCCTTGTTCCTCGTCCCCCCGCGCGGGGTGTGCGAGGGGGCGTGGGGTCGCCTGACCGATCCGGCCCCGGGGGAGGACGGCGAGGAAGAGGCGGACGTCGAACGGATCCGCGCCGCGGCGGGGCTCTGCCTGCAGGCGGCCTTCCGCACGGACGAGGCGGCCTGGCGCGACGCTCTGGCCGCCCTCGCGAGCGCGCAGGCCGCCCGCGCCGGGCCGTCCTGGCCGGCCGCCGCGCTCGGGCGCGAGGCGCGCTACCACCGCGTCGCGCCGTACCGGATCGCGTCGTGGGGGTACCTCGCGGCGTGCCTCGCCTCGCTCGCGGCGGTCTGGACGCGGCGCGGCGCCCTCCGTGCCGCCTCGCTGGTGCTCCTGGTGTCCTCGCTCGGCCTGCATCTGTACGGCTTCGTCCTTCGTTGGATGTTCCAGGGGCATGTCCCCCTGTCGAATCTGTACGAGGCGCTGGCGATGATGTCGGCGGGGGTCGCCCTCTGGGCGTTCGTCCTGGAGTGCGTCTTCCGCAGCGGTTGGATCTCGCTGGTCGCGTCGCTCCTCGCCTCCGGGATCCTCGCCCTGGTTCATGCGATCCCGGTGCTGAACCCGCACCCCGACGTGATCCTCCCGGCCCTCCAGTCCTGGTGGATGCGCTACCACGTCTCGTGCATGGTCATCGGGGGGTACGGAGGGGGCGGGGTCGCCTTCGGCCTCGCCCACCTGTACCTGCTGTCGTACCTGTTCCGCCCCTCCGCGTCGGCGTTCCGCGCCTCGCTCGAACGACACCTCTACTGGGCGATGACGATCGCGGTGACCTGCATCGGGATCGGCCTCTGCCTGGGGGCGGCGTGGGCGAACGAGGCGTGGGGGCGTTACTGGGGGTGGGACCCGAAGGAGACATGGGGGCTCGTGACCCTCCTCGGATACGTTCTGTTCCTGCACCTGCGCCTCCTGGGGGTCGTGCGCGGCCTCGGGATGGCGTGCGGCGCCCTCTTCGGGTTCGCCCTCGTGATGATGACCGTTTACGGGGTCAACCTGATCGGCAAGGGGTTGCACGCCTACGGTTTCTTCGAGGGGGGATGGGGGCCGCTGTTCGGTTTCTACTCGGCGGAAGCGGCGCTGGTGGGGGCGTGCGGCGTCGCGTCGTACGTGCGGGAGAAGGGGACCCGGGTCCCCGGGACTCGGACCCCGGACGCCGGACGCCGGACCCCGGACCCCGGACGCTCGGCCGGATGACCGTGGCCGTCTCCCCATGGATTGTGGCGGCGCCCTTGGCGCTCCTGACCGCGGCCTCCGCCCTGGCGATCCTCCACCTGTTCCGCGGCGGGGAACGGTCGGGACGCGCGGCGCGGCTGCTGACCCTCGCGGGGACCGGCGCGCTCGCGGCCGTCCTTGGGACCATGGCGCTTCGCGAGAGGCGCCTGCCGGTCGCCGACGTTTCCCAGGTGCTCCTGTCGGTCGCCCTGATGGCGTGCGCGGCGCTGCCGGCGCTTGAGCCGCTTCTTCGCCTGCCGTCGCTCGGGGCGTTCCTGGTCCCGACCGCGACCGCGCTCGGGTGGACCGCGTTCCTCTCGGCGGGACAGGGGCGGACCTGGCAGTCGCGCGAGCTCTGGATGTCCCTCCACGGCATCCTGGGGCTCGCGGGGTTCTGCGCCTTCGCGGTCGCCTTTGCGACGGCGGCGATGTACCTCCTCCAGGAGAGACAGCTGCGGCGCCGGAGGCCGGGGCACGTGCTGGAGGCGCTTCCGTCCCTGGAGGCGCTCGACCGCACCTGCGCGCGCGCGACGGTCCTGGGGTTCCTTTTCTTCACGGCATCTCTGGCGGCCGGCGCCGCTGCGGCCGCGCAAGCATGGTCGGGGGCGTGGATGCATGAGCCGGTGGTGGTCGGGTCCCTCGCGTCCTGGGTCGCGTACGCGTTCCTCGTCGCCTCACGCGGGACCGGACGGCTCCAGGGGAGGACGATCACGGCCCTCGGCGCGGCCGGTTTCGTCCTGTACCTGGCCGGGTTCCTGGTCCCGGCGCTGCTTCTGGGGGGGGCACATTAGGTGAACCGTTCCAGCCCGGATCGTCCCGAGATCCTCGTGGTCGGGCTGAACCACCGGACCGCGGAGGTCTCCCTTCGGGAGAGGCTGGCGGTGCGCGCCGACCGTGCCGCCGCGGTGCTGGAGTCGGTCCGCGCCATCGGCGGGGTGCGCGAGGCGGTCGTCCTGTCGACGTGCAACCGGGTGGAGGTCTGGATGGCGGCCTCCCCGGTCCCCGCGGACCCGGAGGGGGATGTGGCGGATCTCCTGGCGGGGCACGCCGGGGTCGGCGCCGACGAGATCCGCCCCGCCCTGGTTCGTCACGCGGGGCAGGACGCCCTGCGCCATCTCCTGCGGGTCGTCACCGGGCTCGACGCGCTGGCGGTCGGGGAGACGCAGGTGTTGTCGCAGGCGCGCGAGGCGTACCTGTGGGCGGTCGGGTGCGACGCGACCGGCCCGGTCCTGAACCGGGCGTTCCAGGGGGCGTTCCGCGTCGCGAAGCGGGCCCATACCCAGACCCCGGTCGACCGCGGGCAGAACTCCGTCAGCGCGGCGGCGGTCGACCTCGTCTCGAAGGTGTTCGAACGACTGGAGGACAAGACGGCGCTGGTGCTCGGGGCGGGCGAGACGGGGGAACGGACGGCGCGGCAGCTCGCCTCGCGGGGGCTCGGGCGGATCGTGGTGATCAACCGCGACGCGGAGCGCGCCTCGCGGCTGGCGCAGGCGGTCGGGGGGAGCGCGGACGGATGGGAGGCGCTCGACGAGCGGCTCGTCGAGGCGGACATCGTCGTCAGCGCGACCGATGCGCCCCTGCCGGTGCTGCGCGCCGCGCGCGTCGCGCGCGCGATGGAGAGGCGCCGCGCGCGCCCCCTGTTCCTGGTCGACATCGCGGTCCCGCGCGACATCGAGGAGGCCTCTGGCCGGATCGGACACGTGTACCTCTACAACATCGACGACCTTCAGGCGGTCGTCGATGAGGCGACGGCAAGGCGCACGCAGGCGGTCGATGCGTGCCTGGCGCTGCTCGATCTCGAGATGCCGCGCCTGGCCGCCTCCGTCTGGTCCGCCTGGGACGCGGCTCCGGCGCTGCTCTCCCTCCAGGGGGACGCCGAGCGGATCCGGCGGGAGGAGGTCGAACGCTTCCTGGCGGAGGGGAACGGAACGCCCCTACGCGAGGAGGTCGAGCGGCTGACGTCCCGGCTGGTGCGAAGGCTCCTGCACGAGCCGCTCCGCGCGCTCCGGCGCGAGGCGCAGGAACGGCAGGAGGCTCCCGCTGCGCGCGACGATGGGCGGCCTCGTGCCGTCTGACCTCCCGCCGGGGCTCGTGCCCGGGGATGACGACCTTCTGACGCGGCTCGTGGTCCTCAAGCGCCGCTGGGTGTCCCCTTCCATGTTGGAGGCCGTCGTGGCCGAGCAGGCCCGTCGCTCCGCCTACTGGCCCTTGAGCCAGATCCTCCAGGAGTGCGGTGCGATCTCCTCCTCTCAACTGGCCGAGATCGCCCACCCGCAGGCGAAGCAGACGATGCTGCGCGCGATCACCTCCGAGGAGGACGCCTTCTGGGACGCGCCGGTCGCCCAGTCGGTGGGGGGGGTCGTGCTGGAGGAGGAGATCGGCCGCGGGGGGCGCGGGATCGTCTTCCGCGGGCGGGAGGGTTCCGGCGCCTGGGTGGCGGTGAAGTTCCTCACCCCGCACCATACCCACGATGCGCGGGAGTTCACGCGGTTCGACCTCGAAATCGAGGCCCAGCGCCGCATCCGCCACGAAGGGATCATCCCGGTGCGCGACGCCGGGTGGCATGGGACGATCCCCTACTTCGCGATGGATCTCGTGCAGGGACGGCCGTTGACGGCGTTCCTCGATGAGGAGCCTTCCTACGACTGGACGGCCGGCGTCGTCGCCCGCTCCGCGCGGGCGCTGCACGCATCGCACCGGTGCGGGGTGATCCACCGCGACATGAAGCCGGACAACATCATGATTGCGGACGGCGGGCGGGTCTTCGTGATGGACTTCGGCGTGGCGCAGGTGGACGGGCGCACGGTGCAGGCCTCCGACGAGGTCGTCGGGACCCCCGCCTACATGAGCCCCGAGCAGGCGCGGGGGAAGCGTCTTCTCACCCCCGCGAGCGACGTCTATTCGCTCGGCGCGACGCTCTACGAAATGATCACCGGGGTCCAGCCCGCGATCGGGAAGACGAAGGAGGAGACCCTGCGGAGGGTCGTCCGCAGGCGCCCGAGGGATCCACGACGGATCTGGTCGCAGATCCCCAGGGAACTTGGCGAGATCGTGATGTGGGCGATGGAGCGCTCCGCCGAGAGGCGGTACGGGAGCGCCGAGGCGTTCGCGGACGACCTGGAGGCGTTCGCCGCCGGGCGGCCGATCCACGCCTCGCGCCGCCCGAGGCACTGGCTCGCGCGGTGGCGGCGCGGCGGGAGGTCGTCGTGAGCGCGCCCCTCCGTCTCGGGACGCGGGGAAGCCCGTTGGCGCTCGCCCAGGCGCGATGGGTTGCCGCGCGCCTGGGCGGCGCGTCCGAAATCGTGGTCGTCCGGACGGAGGGGGACCGCGATGCGTCGCGCCCCCTGGCGGAGTTTCCGGAGCCCGGGGCGTTCACCTGTGCGCTCCAGGACGCGCTCCGCTCGGGCCAGGTCGATCTTGCGATCCACAGTTTCAAGGATCTTCCCGTGGAGGAGCCCGCTGGGCTCTCGATCCTCGCGGTCCCCGTCCGGGAGGATCCCAGGGACCTCTGGATTTCGCGCTCCGGTGCCCCCTGGCGCGAGGCGCCGCGCGGCGCGCGCGTCGGGACCGGTTCCCCCCGGCGCGTGTCGCAGCTGGCCGCCTTGCGCGAGGACCTGGCGGCGGTCCCGATCCGCGGGAACCTCGATACCCGCCTGGCGAAGATGGCGCGCGGGGAGGTCGACGCCCTCGTCGTCGCGTTCGCCGGGGTGCGGCGGCTCGGCCTGACCCCGGCCGGGGCCGTGCCGTTCCCCCCGGAGGAGATGCTCGGGGCGCCGGGCCAGGGGGCGCTTGCGATCGAGGGACGCGCGGACGAGGGCGACCGCCTCGGCGACGCGCTACGCGCCCTGCACGACCGGGACGCCTGGCGGTGCGCCTGTGCGGAGCGCGATCTGCTGCGCCGGATGGGGGGCGGATGCCACCTCGCCCTCGGGGCCCTGGCGACCCTCGATGGGGAGGCGATCCGGCTTCGCGCCGCCTACGCCGTGGAGGAGGGCTTGCGGCGTGTCGACGTCCGGGGTGCGACGCCGGAGGATGCCGCGCTCGCGGCCCGGGAGGCGCTGTCGCGATGAACGGCGCGCGGCCGCTCCTTCGGACTCTCCCGTCCGGCCTTCGGGTCGTCGGGGTACGGCACCCCGGAGCGCGAACCGTCATGTTCTGCGCGTATATCGGTGTCGGCTCCCGCCACGAGAAGAGGGAGGAGCAGGGGATCTCCCACTTCCTGGAGCACATGCTCTTCCAGGGGGCGGGCCGGTACCGCGACGCGGCGGCGCTCACCGCCTCCGCCGAATCGCTCGGGGGGGTGATCAACGCCCTGACGCTCCCGGAGCACACCTGCGTCTACTTGAGCGCGCACCGGCGTTATTGGGGCACGGCGCTCTCGATCCTGGCGCAGATGGTGGTGTCCCCCTCCCTGCGCGACGCGCAGATCGGGCGCGAGCGGCGCGTCATCCTCCAGGAGATGCGCCAGTCGCTCGACGACCACGGGCGGAACTTCAACATCGACGACCTCGCCTACAACCTCCTGTGGCAGGAACCCTCCGCGCGGGAGGCGACGCCGGTCGGGGACGAGCGGCGGATCTCCCGCATCGACCGCCCCGCGCTCCGCTCGCACCACCGGCGGCACTACACCGCCGGCCGCGTCGTCCTGGCGGTCTCGGGGGAATTCGAGTGGGGGCTGGTCCTGCGCAGTGCCGGGCGGCTGTTCTCCGGACTCCCGTCGGGGGAGGGGGAGCGTCCTGCGAAGCCGCCGGTCGTGCCGCAGACCTCCGCGCGCTCCGTCTGGAGGACGGCGCGCGACTGGCCCACGGTCTCCCTGAAGCTCTGCCACCGTGCCTTCAGCGCCCGCGACCCCCGGTACGCGGCGACCCTCCTGCTGGACGAGTCGCTCGGCGGGGGGTCCTCGTCGCGGCTGTTCCTGCGGGCGCGCGAGGAGCGCGGCCTGGTGTACGACATCGCCTCCGAGGTGGTCTCGTTCTCGGACGTCGGGTCGCTCGACATCTCGACCTCCGTCGAGGCGGGAAACCTCGTCGACACCGCGCGCGAAATCCTTTCGGAACTGCGGCGCGTCCGGCGCACCGGCCTGGGTGAGCGCGAGTTCCGGGAGGTCCGCCAGCGCCTCGTCTGCCAGACGGAGATGATGGAGGACGACCCGTACGCCCTTGCCGACTGGTACGCCCGCCAGGTCCTCTCCGGCGAGCCCCCCCTCGAGCGCCCCGCCGACCTCGCCCGCCGGATCCGCCGCGTCACCCGCGCCCAGGTCCGCGCGATCGCCCGCGAGGTTCTCTCCCCCGAGCGCCGCGGCCTGGCGGTCGTCGGCCCGTTCACCCGCACGCAGCGCAAGCGGGTGGAGGGGATGTTGCGGCGGGGGTAGCGCGCGCCACGATTGCGGAGCGCAAGACGCTCCGCAGGCGCGCGCTACGGGCGGGCACGGAGGCCCGCCCCGGGTATCGCCAGAAGGTGGCCGAGGGCCATGGATGGCCCCATAGATGGACCGTTGTTCGACTCGCCCTACCTCGGCCTCAAAACATAGATCAGCGGGTGCTCCCGGGTCTTCTCCAGGCTCGAGACGGCCTGGATGTCGTAGCGGTATTCGGCGATCCGGGCCTTCAGGAAGGTGGGGTCGGCGTCGACGGTGAATCCGACGCACAGGGAGCCACCCGGGCGCAGCCAGGAGCGGCCTTCACGCAGGTAGCGGTCCAGCGATTCGTAGTTCTCGGAGGTCACGGCCCGGTCCATGTCGTCGACGGGCTTCTCGCCAAAGACGGTGGTATTCCAGAAGACGACATCGAAACGCTCGTCGCGGCGCAGGGGCTGGAACAGGTCCCCCTGGCGGAAGTCGACCCGGTCGGTGACACCGTGCCGGTTCGCGTTCAGGCGGGCGCAGAGGATCGCCTCCGGCAGGAGGTCGGTCCCCACGCCCTGGATGTCACGCTCGATGGCGTAGAGCAGGGGGAGGATACCGTGCCCGGTCCCGATCTCCAGGAGGGTCCGCCCGTCCTTTAGGGGGAGATGCTGGAAGAAATAGTCCAGCGAGCCGGAGCCGGGAAGGAAGACCCCGGGAAGGACCGTGAAGGTCCGGCCCCTGACGATGAGCGGCGTCGGTTCCCGGACTGTCCGCAGGTAATTCAGGTACGCCTTGGTCGACACGGGGATGTCCACGGGGCCGCTTAGGCGGTTGGGGCGCCTACCGCCTGAACACGATCGCCGCCGAGATGAACCCGGCGACGAATCCGAGGGTCGCGCCGACCGCCAGGAGGGCGCCCGGAGGGGTCGAGGGGGGCGGCGGGGACGGGGCGTAGGCGTGCGAATGCGCGGCTTCCTGCGCCCCGCTTCCGTGGCGCGCGGGGGCCGGTTGCACCGGAGAGGTGTGAGCCGGGACGGACGCGGCTGCCGGAGCGGACGGCGCGGGCACGGCGTGCTCCCGTAGGCGGCGCTGGATCTCCGCGCCGTCGAACTGCATGGTTCCTTCCATCTTGAGGTGGAAATCCTCCACCTGCTTCGGGAGATGGATCGCGATGACGAACTTTCCGATCTCGATCCGGTCCCCGTCGCGCAGCTTCGTGGGGCCGGTCACCGAGACGCCGTTGACGTACGTCCCGTTGGCGCTCCCGAGGTCCTCGAGGGTCACCTCACCGGCGTTGCTTCGCAGGCGGCAGTGGTGGCGCGAGACGACCGGATTGTCGATGGCGATGTCGGCGGTGGTGTCCCGGCCGACGATGACGTCCGGCTTCTGGAACGAGTAGTTCTCGAGGACCCTATCCTTTACCTTGAGGATCAGTTTCATGAGGAAGGGACCGCCGCGCGCATTATCCGCCTCTTCCGCGGAAGGGGTCAAGGAGGCCGACGGGCGCTGGATGCGCCGGGCGCTCGCCGAGGCGCGCGCCGCCGGGGAGGAGGGGGAAGTCCCGATCGGGTGCGTGGTGGTGGATGGCGGGACGCTCGTCGCCCGCGCGCACAACCTGCGCGAGACCCTGCACGATCCGACCGCGCACGCGGAGATGCTGGCGCTCACCCAGGCGGCCGAGGCGCGCGGGGACTGGCGTCTCGACGGGTGCACGCTCTACGCGACCCTGGAGCCGTGCGTGATGTGCGCGGGGGCGATCCTTGCCGCGCGGGTCGGGCGCGTGGTGTACGGCGCGGACGACCCGCAGGTCGGCGCGTGCGGTTCCGTCCTCGACCTCGGACGCGAGGCGCGCTTCGCGCCCGGGTTCGAGACCGTGGGGGGAGTCGAATCCGGGGAGTGCCGCGACCTGCTGCGGGGGTTTTTCCGGGAGCGGCGCCGCCGCGCGCCGTAACCGAAGCGGCCCCCCGATGCGCTCCTCGGCCTCAACGGCGTCGCCAACGGGAGGCTCCTGCGCGAGGCGGGGTACCAGGATCTCTACATCCAGCCGGCGTCCGGCGACTCGGGGCTCGCCATCGGCGCGGCGGTCCACCTCTGGAACGGCGTCCTGGGACACCCCCGTGGGGTCGTGTGACTCGCGCGAGTCGTGCTGGACTTGGAAGCCGGAACCTGGGATTTTGGGCGGTCGTGACAGGGCTTGGCCCGCGCGCGGTGGGGAGATGAGCGCCGACGAGGTGTCCCCGGGCGCCCAGGCGCCCGGCCAGGCGCTCGCGGGCTTGGCGTCGCTCCAGCAGGAGTCGGTCTCGAAGGACTGGTCCGCGATGGCCGGCGTCACGGTGGTCGGGGACCCCCCCTCGGTGGGAGAGGTCCACGCGACGGAACTGTCGCAGGCGGTCGCCTTCCCCGCCGTCGCGGCGAAGGTCGTCTGCGAGGGGGAACTGAAGGGGGAGTTTCTGGTCATCCTGAAGATCGACGACGCGCTCGCCCTGTGCGGGGCGTCGACCGGCAAGCCCGCGGGGAACGCTCCCCAGGGGAAGATGGATGGCGCCGCCTCCGCCGCGGTCGGGAAGCTGTTCGAGGCGTTCGGCCGCTCGACGCAGAAGGCGTTCCGCAAGGGGCTGGAGAAGAAGCCGACGGTGCACGTTTCCGCAGCGAAGGAGATCCCGGATATCGGCGTCCTGGCCTCCGAGGGGATCCCGTTCGAGGGGTGGCTCGTCCGGATGGCGCTTACGCCAGGGAAGATGGCGCCGGTCACCGTTTTTGAACTGATCCCGCACGACCTTGGCGAGGCGCTCGCCGGTGCGTGCCGCGCGCTCGCCGCGCCTTCCTCCTCTTCCAAGGGGACGGTCCTCGTCGTCGAGGATTCGTACCTGATCCGCTCCCTCGTGCGGCGCCACCTGACGGCGGAGGGGTACGAGGTGACCGAGGCGGTCAACGGCGTCGAGGCGCTCCAGAAGATCCGCCGCGAGAAGGTCGTCGCGGTCCTCCTCGATGTGATGATGCCGGAGATGGACGGCCTCGACGTCTGCCGCAAGCTGCGCTCGATGCCGGAGGGGAAGAACCTCCCGGTCGTGATGTGCACGGCGAAGGGTCAGCGCGAGGATGTCCTGGCCGCGCTCCAGGCGGGCGCCACCGACTACGTCGTCAAGCCGTTCATGCGTCACGTCCTCGTCAAGAAGCTCACGCTCGCGATCGAACGCGCCGCCTCCGGCGGCGCCGCCTCCGCACCGGAGTAGGCGCGTCCATACCCTGCCGTACGCTTCGCGCTTCGCTCTGTACCCGACCGTCAGATGACGGCCAGCAGAACCCACGCGAACGCGCCCAGCGAAAGGGCGAGCCCGGCGTCGGCGATCGTTGCTCTCGTCATGTCCCCAGGGTAGGGAGGGGGTCGGACAAAAACGGATTGGCGGAGAGGGCCGTGGCTACCGGACAGGCTGGCGGAGAGGGGGGGATTCGAACCCCCGAGGGGCTTGCGCCCCTACCGGTTTTCGAGACCGGCCCGTTCGGCCGCTCTGGCACCTCTCCGGGGCGGCTTTCGCCGCAAGCCCGGTATTGTGTAGAGCGTTCGTAGGAGAATGTCCATCGGATGATCCAGACGGAAGCGCTCCCCATCCAGGCCGACCCCGAGGCGGTTTTTGCGACGCTTCTGGGTGAGCCGGACCCCTTCTGGCTCGATTCGGCCACGGGGGGAGGGTGGTCGTACATAGGGGCATCCCCGTCGGCGGTCTTCCGGGCGGCTCCGGGGGAGTCCGGGGCGCTGGCGCGGTTCGAGGGGTGGCTCGCCGGGCGCCCGGTGGTCCCGCGCGGGGAGGTCCCGTTCCGGGGCGGGGCGGTGGGGTTCCTCTCCTACGACCTGAAGAACGACATCGAGAGGCTGCCGAGCCGCGCGAAGGACGACCTTGGACACCCCGCGATCCGGTTCGGGTGGTACGACGTCGTGGCGGCGTTCGACGCCTCCACCGGGCGGTGGACGCTCTGCTGGGATGAGGACGTCGCCGGGGCGGCCGAGCGCGCCGCTCGGTGGGCCCGGCGGTGGGCCCGCGCCGCTCCGCTCCCGCCGCCCGCGCAGGCTCCTCCCGTCGCTGGCGGGGAACTGTCCTGCACCTTCTCGCGCGCGGCGTACGAGGATGCGGTCCGGCGCGCGAAGCATGCGATCGTCGACGGGGAGGTGTACCAGCTGAACCTCTCGCGCCGCATCTCGCTCCCTTGGGAAGAAGGGAGCTGGGACCTGTACCGCCGCCTGCGGAGGTCGAACGCGGCGCCGTACGCCGCGTACCTGCCGTGGGGCGACCCGGACGTTCTGTCGAGCAGTCCGGAGTTGTTCCTCGAAGTGGACGGCCGGGCCGTCCGGACACGTCCGATCAAGGGGACCGCCCCGCGCGGGGCGGACGTGGAGGGGGACACTCGGGCGCGCCGTCTACTGGAGTCCTCCGAAAAAGAGGCCGCCGAACTGACGATGATCGTGGACCTGGAGAGGAACGACCTTGGCCGGGTCTGTCGCCCCGGGAGCGTCCGGGCGACATCGCTCGGCACGACCGAAACGTACGCGACCGTGCACCACCGCGTGGCGACCGTCGAGGGGACGTTGCTCGACGGGGTGGGGACGGGAGCACTCCTGCGCGCGACGTTCCCTGGGGGGTCGATCACGGGCGCCCCCAAGATCCGCGCCATGGAGCTGATCGACGCGATCGAACCGACCGCGCGCGGCGTCTACACGGGGGCGATCGGATGGATCGGGCGGGACGGAAGGGGTGCGCTCAACATCGCCATCCGGACCCCGACCGTATCGCGCGGCACCCTCTCCTTCCAGGTCGGGGGCGGGATCGTCGCCGACTCGGACAGCGCACGCGAGTACGAGGAAACGGGGCATAAGGCGGCCGGGATGCTGCGCGCGCTTGGGGTGCCGCCGGAATACAGCGTAGAATAGGTTCATGAGGATGGAGACGTCCCTGCAGGCGCGGATGCTGCAGGAGATGCGGCTCGCGCCGCAGATGATCCAGTCGATGGAGATCCTGCAGATGCCCCTGCTGGAGCTCCAGAAGCGCGTCGCGCAGGAGCTCGAGGAGAACCCGGTCCTGGAGGTGAAGAGCTTCGAAACCGACGAGGCGGGCAAGGCGGCCGTGGAGAAGGAAAAGGCGGCCGAGGACTTCGCGAAGCTGGAGGAATGGAGCGGGAACGTCCTGGAGCACATGCGCCAGGTGGGGGGGCGCCGCGCCGCGCCGGAGGATCGTGACGCGAAGCAGGAGATGCTGGAGAACGCCCCGTCGGACGCATCGACCCTGCAGGACGTCCTCGTGGAGCAGATGAACCTCCTGTCGCTGACGGAGCGTCAGAAGGCGATCGGGCTCGAAATCGTCTACAACCTCGACGAGGGCGGGTACCTGCGCTTCCCCCTCGATCGGATCGCCGAGGCGATGGAGCCGCCCGCGCCCGTCGAGGAGGTCGAGCAGGTGCTGCGCCGCATCCAGCGTTTCGATCCGCCGGGGGTCGCCTCGCGCGACCTGCGCGAGTGCCTGCTCCTGCAGCTCGACGGGAAGTTCGGCAGCGACCGGGACCTGGTCCGCGAGCTGATCACGAACCACCTCCCCGACCTCCAGAACAACCGCTTCCCGCGCGTGGCGCAGAGGACCGGGCACGACATCGAGACGATCAAGGGGGCGGTGGCCGAGATCGGCACCCTCCAGCCGCGCCCCGGGGCCGCGTTCGGCGCGCGGGCGTCGCGCTACATCCTCCCGGATGTCGTCGTCGCGGAGGTCGATGGGCAGTACGAGATCCGCCTGGAGAACAGCGTCATCCCGCAGGTCTTCATCTCCCCCGTCTACCAGAAGCAGCTGGAGGCCGCGCGGGAGAAGCCGGAGCTCCTGGCGTACCTGCGCAAGAAGATGGAGGCGGCGAAGTGGATGATCGACGCGATCCACCAGAGGCAGGACACGCTCTCGCGGATCGCGCATACCTTGTTCGATTTCCAGAAGGATTTCCTCGAGAAGGGGGTCGACGGTCTCGTCCCCCTGAAGATGCAGGAGGTCGCCGACAAGGTGCGGGTTCACGTCTCGACCGTGAGCCGCGCGATCTCCGGCAAGCACGTCCAGACCCCGCGCGGGATCTTCCCGATGAAGTTCTTCTTCAGCGGCGGGACGAAGTCCGTCGACGGCTCCGAGGAGTCGTGGGTGCGCGTCCGCCAAGCGGTCCAGGAGATGGTCGCCAAGGAGGACAAGAAGAACCCCCTCTCCGACGGCGAGATCGAGGCGCGCCTGAAGTCCCAGGGGCTCGACATCGCCCGGCGCACCGTCACGAAGTACCGCAAGCAGCTGAAGATCCCCTCGAGTCGGCGGCGGAAGTTGTTCTGATTTGAACTGGCGTTGCCTGCGGCATCGTGATGTGGAGTGATCGGCCCGTTGCGATCTACAGCGGGATGTTTCCGTGCTTCTTCGGCGGGTTCCTGTCGCGCTTGTTCGCCAGCAGCCGCAGCGCGTTGATGAGGCGTGGCCGCGTCCGGGACGCCTCGATCACGTCGTCGACGTACCCGCGCGCGGCGGCGGCGTAGGGGTTGGCGAACTTTTCGCGGTAGGCGGCGACGAGCTCCTCCTCCCTCGCCACGGGGTCCTTCGCCTCGGCGATCTCATGGCGGAAGATGATCTCGACCGCCCCCTTCGGCCCCATCACCGCGATCTCGGCGGTGGGCCAGGCGAGGTTGACGTCGCCGCGGATGTGCTTGCTGCTCATGACGTCGTAGGCGCCGCCGTACGCCTTGCGGGTGATCACCGTCAGGCGCGGGACCGTCGCCTCGCAGTAGGCGTACAGCAGCTTCGCCCCGTGCTTGATGATGGCGCCGTGCTCCTGGGCGACGCCGGGCAGGAACCCCGGCACGTCCTCGAACGTGACCAGCGGCACGTTGAACGC
>JACQRN010000190.1 GCA_016206515.1 Planctomycetota bacterium
ACCGGGGGGTGACGGTGCGCCTCGATCGCGCGGCGCAGGGGGTGAGGCTCGACTCGGCGCTCGGGCTCCTGGAGGCGCGCATCGAGGGGGATCGCCTTCACGTGGACGCGCTGACGCCGGAGGCTCTGCGCGCGCACGTCGGCGCGATCGAGCGGTTCTTCTCCCGGGCCGGGAAGGCGTATCCGTTCTCCGCGCGGTTCGAGTCGGCGCTGCCGGCGCGGGCGGGGCTCGCCTCGAGCGCGGCCTCCTCGGCCGCGCTCGCCGGTGCCCTCGCGCGGCTCTGCGGCCTCTCCCCCTCCTCCTCCGTGATGGTGCAATGGGTGTACGAGGGGGAACTCGACATCCAGAAGCGCGGGAGCATCACCGGCTCCGCCTGTGCGGTCGGGGGCGGGGTCCAGGTCGTCCGCGCGGGGGTCCCCGAGCCGTTGGGCGTCGCGCCGGCGGTTCCTCTTGTGGTCGTCGACACGCAGGAGCCGTGCCCGACGTCCGTGACGACCGGGATCGTGCGGGAGCGGCTCGCACGCGACCGTGCCGGGACCGAGGCGATTTTCGACGCGATCGAGGCGTGCGCGCGCTCCGGGCTCGACGCCCTGCGCCACGCGGATGCCGGACGGCTGGGCGGGCTGTTCGCCGAGAACCAGGGGCACCTGGCGCGGCTCGGGGTTTCGACCCGCAAGATCGATGCGGTCCTCGGCGCGATCGCGCCCCATGTCCACGGCGCCAAGATCACCGGGGCGGGTGGCGGCGGGTGCGTGGTGGCGATCCCGCGCGCCGGGCACGAGGAGGCGCGCGAGCGCGTCGCCGTCGGCCTGCACTGCGTGTCGTTCCCGATCCGGATCACGCCGGTGGGGTTGAGGGTGGAGGGGGGGGAGTGAGCGCCCCCCCTCTCCGTGATTTTCTAGAGGGGGGCGCTCATCCTGAGCGCGGCCATTCATTCCCGCCTTGCTCAGCCGCGCGAAGGATCCATGTTTTTCGGGCAGTGGGGTCTCTCCCAGACATAGGTCCCTCGTCGCTCGAGCGCCAATCGATGGCTCCTCGGGACGACATGAGGCGAGGGTCGTCATGGGTCTTACCGTGACAGCGCCCGTGCCCCCCGTTCGTCGTTGGATCCGGCGACTGCTCGTCGCCTGCGCGGCGGCGTTCGCTGGTCTTGTCCTCGCCGAAGGGGCGCTGGCGGTCTTCTTCCCCCAGCCGATCTACGACATCTACATCCGGGACGCCGTGAGGGGGCACCGTCTGGAGGCGTCCGCGGTGCGGCACTGCCGGACCGCGGAGTACCGCGTCGAGGTCCGGACGAACGCGCTCGGGATCCGCGACCGGGAGATCGGCCCGAAGCGGGCCGGGGAGCGGCGCCTCCTCTGCCTGGGGGACTCCTTCACGCACGGGGCGCAGGTCTCGCGGGACGAGACGTTCTGCCAGGTCCTCGAACGGTCGCTCGGTGAGCCGTGGGAGGTCGTCAATGCGGGGATCCCCGGGTACGAGACCGCGCACGAGCGGATCTTCCTGCACAACGACCTGTGGGGGCTCGAGCCGGACGCGGTCCTCGTGAACTTCTACCAGAACGACGTCACGGGCTGGCGGGTCGGCGCCGACGGGGACCGGCTGCGCCTCCTGGACGGGAACGGGGCGTTCCTGCCCGCCCCGTCCTGGCACAGCCGAATCCGCAACCGGCTCTGCAGCCGCTCCCATCTCTATTACATCGTCTGGCGCGCGTTGCGCGATGCGCACGTGTGGCGGGAGGCGCCGGACGCGCAGGCGGACCCGGAGGCGTGGTCCGCGACGGAGGGGAACCTCCGCGCGCTCGTCGAGGAGTGCCGGGCGCATTCGATCCCGGTCGGCGTGGCGGTCCTTCCGTGGTACGGAAGGGTCTTGCAGGAGAGCGTGGATCGGAACGATGTCCATCGCCGCGTTCCTGAGGTGTGCGCGGCGATCGGGGTTCCGTATCTCGACCTGCTCCCCTCCTTCCTGGAGGACGGTCGCGCTTCGCTCTACTACCGGATCGACGGTCACTTCGCGCACGACGGCCACGCCTTGGCCGCGCAGGAGATCGAGCGGTTCATCCGTGAACAGGGGTGGGTCCGGTAAGATGGCCCCCTCCATGGGGGTTTGGGTCGTCACCGGCGGCGCGGGGTTTATCGGATCGCATCTGGTTGCGTGGCTCCTTGGGCGCGGCGACGAGGTGCGCGTCGTCGACAATCTGTCGACCGGAAAGCGTGAGAACCTGAAGGGGCTCACCGGACAGCTCTCCTTCGAGCAGGGGGACATCGCCTCCGAGGGGGCGTGGGAAAAGGCGCTCGCGGGTGCCGAAGGGGTGTTCCATCTCGCCGCGGTCTCCTCGGTGCCGCGGTCGGTCGAGAGGCCGGCGGAGTCGGTCCGCGCGAACGTCCTCGGGACCGCCCGGGTCCTGGCCGCCGCCCGCGCCGGGAAGGTCCGGCGGGTCGTCTACGCCTCGTCGTCGTCGGTCTACGGCGACACGCGCCGTCTGCCGGTGCGCGAGGACGACCCGACGAACCCGCTCTCCCCGTACGCCGCGAGCAAGCTCGGCGGCGAGTTCCTCTGCCGAGCCTTTCGCGCGACAGGCGGTCCCGAGGCGGTCTGCCTGCGGTTTTTTAATGTATTTGGCCCGCGTCAGGATCCGACCTCCGCCTACGCGGCGGTGATCCCGCGCTTCATCGCCGCGCTCCGCGCCGGGAAGCCGCCCGAGGTGTACGGGGACGGCGAGCAGACGCGCGACTTCACCTATGTCGAGAACGTGGTGGACGCCCTGGTGTGCGCGATGGAGACGCGCGCGGCCGACGGCGGCGCCTTCAACGTGGCGGCGGGCGGGCGCACCTCGATCAACCGCCTCCTGGCGATCCTGGGCGAACGGCTCCCCGGCGGGAAGGGCGCGCGGTATTCCCCGGCCCGGATTGGCGACGTCAAGCACTCGAGCGCCGACATCTCGCGCGCCCGCGAGGCGCTCGGGTACGAGCCGCGGGTGGATCTCGCCTCCGGGATTGACCGGCTTCTCGCGGCGGGGTAGTCCCGCCCTACGGCTCGCGGCTCTCGAACGTCTCCTCGAATTCCCTCTCGATGCGGCGCGCGCCCGCACGGTTCACCGCGATCGCCAGCCAGACGACGGGTAACGCGACGCCGTAAAAGAACAGCGCCCACGCCATCGGGTGATAGTACCCGCGCAGGGCGGGGGGGATCAGGAACCCGCCGGGGAGCTTCGACAGGTCCATCCCGGTGACGCAGAACCCCCCAAGGGCGCAGAGGGTCAGGACGTTCATCACCTGCGGGTTCGCGCAGATCTTGTGGAGGAGGGTGAACGCCCGGTGCGCCGGCGATCGTCCGTCGGTCGCGCTGGCCGCTGGCGTACCGGCCCGTGCGCGGAAGAACTTCCCCTCGCGGCGGATCCGGGCGGCGGTCGCGGCGTGCCCCGCGTCGAACAGCGCCTGCAGGAGCACCGCGCCGAGCGCGGCGAGGCATCCGAACGGGAGCGCCACGGGGAGCGCCCCCTCGTCGCGGGCGGGGTGCATGCGCGACAGCCCCACGGTCGCCCCCAGGAGCATCCCGGGCAGGGAGATCGCGTTGAGGCTCACATCGAGCGCGTATCCGGTCCAGGAGGTCTGGCCGCGCCATCTCGCCAGTTGCCCATCGACGGAGTCGAGCACATAGGCAGCCTGAAGGACGAGGCAGCCTGTCAGGAGCGTCGCGTCGGTGCCGAGCGAGAGCAGGGCCGCGCCGAGCATGGCGAGGGCCCCGCCCGCGCAGGTGACCTGGTTCGGCGTCACGCGCGTGGGGGCGAGCCACCGGACGACCCGGACGGTGAGGTGGTGCGTCTGGCGCCCATACCAGGGGAGCGTCGCGTAGTTCGGTTTGAGAGCTTTCGCGCGGACCTCGTCGAGGGTGGGGCGGCTCATCGTTTTCCCTCTTCGAAACGCTCCCGCGCGCGGGTGAGATCCTCCGGCGTGTCGACTTCCTCCCATCGCCGCCTCCCGACCGGGATCGCATCGATCGCGAGGTGCCCCTCCTGGAGGATCTGGCGCAGCATCGTGTACAGGTACGCGTCCCGTTCCCCGCGGTCGGTCATCGTGCAGGCACGCGCGCCGATCTGCATCGCGGCCGACCCGTCGGCGGCCAGGAGTCCCAGGAACTCCCCGTCGGCGTCCGCGATGGGGAGCTCCTTCCCGATCTGGGTCACGCGCGTCCCCCGCAGGCGGACCTTCACCGCCTCCTCGTCCTTGCGCGAGCGGTCCACCGCGAGCCGGATTGGGGAACGCGCCTCCAGCAGGTCGCCCAGGATCACCGGGTCGAATGCGACATCCCCGGCCAGGACCAGCAGCCGGGCGGCAGGCTCCCTTCCGCGCACAGCGCACGCGAGCGAGGCGAGGACGTTCGTGGTGGCGTAGTCGGGGTTCAGGACCACCTCGGCGCGCGGACCCGCCGCCGTCCGGATCGCCTCGGCGAGGTGCCCCGCGACGACGACCCTTTCACCGATCCCACTCGCCTCCAGGGCGTCGAGCTGCCGGTCGAGGATCGTCCGGCCGCCGACCTCCAGAAGGCATTTCGGCGTCTGGCGGCCGACGCTCCCCATCCGGGAGCCGGTCCCGGCGCACAGCAGGACGGCGCGGGCGATGGGCATTGGGGGAATCGTAGCAGGGGGATCGCGTGTCGTCCCGAGGGCGCGGTCGATCCGACGTCGAGCGCCCGAGGGACCTATGGGTGCAGGAGCGGCAGCAACGCGTCGATCGCCGCGCCCAGCCCGTCCGGTCCGTCCACCTTGTGCCGATGGGGGACTCCCGCCCGCCGGGCCGCTTCAAGGTCCCGCTCGCTGTCGCCGATCGCCCCCGAGCGCGCCAGGTCGAGCCCGAGCTCCCGCGCGGCGCGCAGGAACAGTCCCGGCTCCGGCTTGCGGCAATCGCAGGCGCGGCGATAGGGAGGCGTCCCCTCCGTCGGATGGTGCGGGCAGTGGTAGTACGCCTCGACGCGCGCGCCGTGTGTCGCGAGGAGGCGCGATAGGTCCGCGTGGATCGCGTCGAGCGCCGCCTCGGCGAGCATCCCCCGCGCGATCGCCGACTGGTTGGTCACGACGATGACGGGGATCCCCGCCTCGTTGGCGCGCCGGAGGGCGAGCGCCGCCTCGCGCGAGAGGCGGATCTGGCCGACGTTCACGAGGTAGTCGACGTCGTCGATCAGGGTCCCGTCGCGGTCGAGGAACAGGGCGGGGCGGGGGGGCATGGGGGAATCGTACGGGCGCATCGCGGACTATGATCATTCCTCCCATGCCCCTCTTCGACGGTCGCGGCGGTTGGGTCGGCGCGCTCCGCGGGGCTCTGCGTGGCGGAGTCTCGCGCCAGCGGCTCCGCTCCTGGGGTGACTTCTACGACGGCGAGGTGGACGAGGCGTACCGCCGTTTCCATCTCGCTCTGCACGCGCCGTACCTGGAGGCGATCCGTTCGTTCCGTCCCGAGCGCACCCTCGAGGCCGGGTGCGGCACGGCGATCTTCTCGGAGGCGCTCGCCGGGGCGGGAGTGCGCGCCTGCGCGTTGGACCTCGATGCGGGGGTGGTCGCCAGCGTCTGCGCGCGCGTCCCGTTGATGCGATCCCTGCGCGGCGATCTCTTCCGGCTTCCGTTCGCCTCCTCGTCGTTCGACGTCTCGTTCTCGCAGGGGGTGCTGGAGCACTTCGCCCCCGCGCGGATCCGGCAGGCGCTCCACGAGCAGCTGCGGGTCGCGCGTGCGGTCGTCTTCAGCGTCCCGAACCTTCATTACCGGTGGGGTGAGTACGGGGACGAGAAGCTCTGGTCCCTGCCCGCCTGGGGGGGGATCCTGCGCGACCTGCCGGTCGTCCGATTGGAGGCGTACCATCGCGCGACCCTGCGGCGGAACTTCTTTATTCCGCGCCCGATCATGACCCTGGGAGTCCTCGTCCGGCCGTGACGCGCTTGCGCCTCGGGTTCGACATCCAGCCGACGCTCGGCCGCCCCTCCGGGATCGGCCGGTACACGATCCTCCTGAGGGAGGCGTTGCGGCGGGGGTTCTCGGAGCGGTTCGAGTGCGTCGGGATCGGCGCTGACGAGGCGGCCTCGATGCCGACGCCCAAGCGCGTCTTCTGGGAGCGGTTCCGCCTCCCGAAGCAGGCGCGCGCGGCCCGTCTCGACCTGTTCCACTCCACCGGGTTCGCCGCGAAGCCGGGGCTCGGTGTCCCGCAGGTCTGGACTCTCCACGACCTGATCCAGATGCGCTCCCCGTCCCGGATGGGGCTCGTCAGTCGCTGGTACTGGACGAAGGAGTTGCCTCGCTCGGTCCGTCACGCCGATGCGATCCTCGCGGACTCGGAGGCGACGAAACGCGATGCCGTGGATTTGCTCGGTGTCGCCCCGTTGCGCGTGCGCGTGGTCCTTCTCGCCCCGGACCCGGCGATCGGGCCCATGGATCCGGGCTCCGACGCGCAGGTTCGCGCACGCCTGGGTATCGACGGCCCGTACGTCCTGTTCGTCGGGACCCTCGAGCCGCGCAAGAACCTCCCCTTTCTTGTGGAAGCGTTCGCGCCGGTCGCGCGCGCGGTCTCCTCCCTCTCCCTGGTTCTCGCAGGGGGCGCCGGGTGGGACCAGGGCCGGATCGAGGAGGCGGTCGCGCGCCATGGCGTGCGCGAGCGCGTGAAGTTCCCCGGGTACGTCGGCGCCCAGGCGCTCGGTCCCCTGTACCGCGGCGCCGTCTGTCTCGCGTTTCCTTCTCTATGTGAGGGGTTCGGTCTCCCCCCCCTCGAGGCGATGGCCGCGGGGACCCCTGCGATCGCCTCCGACAACTCGTCCCTTCCGGAGGCGGTCGGCGAAGGGGGGCGCTGCCTCCCCCTGGGCGACTCCGCGCCGTGGTCGGAGGCGATTCGCGAGCTCGCCGAGGATCCCGCCGCACGCGCACGTTGGTCCGCGCGCGGCCTTGCCTGGTCGTCGCGTTTCTCCTGGGACCGGGTCGCGCGGGAGACGGCGGAAGCATACGAGTCCCTCGTGACGCGGTAGGCCCGAGGTATCCTCCACCCCATGCCCCTCCGCATCCTCGCCGTCTACGGAACACGCCGCGAGGGGATGAAACTCGCGCCGGTGGTCGAGGCGTTGCGCGCGGATGCGGATTTCGAGGTCAAGGTCTGCTCGACCTCCCGGCAGGGGGCTCTCGCGCAGGACCTGGCGGACGTCTTCGATCTGAGGCCGGACTGGGACCTCGACCTGTGGCATGAAGGGGACGACCTGTACCGGGCGGTGGCGGGGGTTATCGAGGGGTTGCGCGACGTCCTTCGAGAGGCCCGTCCCGACTGGGTGATCATCCAGGGGGATACGACGAGCGCCTTCGCCTCGGCGCTTGGGGCGTTCTACGCGGGGGCGAAGATCGCGCACGTGGGCGGTGGCCTGCGCACCGGCGACATGGCGGACCCGTTCCCCGAGGAGGGGCATCGGACGATGGCAACGCGCCTGGCGTCCCTGCACCTGGCCGCGACCGCCCGCGCCCGCGCGGCGCTGAAGGCGGAAGGGATCCATCCCGGGAAGGTGGAGGTGACCGGCTCCCCGATCGTCGACACCTTGCGCAAGGCGCTTGCCCTGGAGGCGCCGCTCGATGCGGACCTCGCCGCCTGGACCGAGGGGCGCAAGCTCGCGGTCCTGACCGTGCGCCGGTCCGACCGGCTCGGCGCGGGGGCCGCGGGGGTCGCCGAGGCGATCCGCGCCCTGCACGACCGCGAGGCTGCGCTGCGGTGGGCGCTCGTCCTGCGGCGGGACCATGCCCCCAGCGACATCCTGCGCGCGC
>JACQRN010000200.1 GCA_016206515.1 Planctomycetota bacterium
TCGTGGACCGCGCCCACGCGCGCCTCCTGGCCGCCTCCGGCATCGAGTGCGCCCTCGCGCGCCTGCGCGTCGACCCCCTGCCCCGTCCCGGTCCCGCCTCCTACCCCGACGACTGGACCTTCCGCGACCCGGTCGGGACTCGGCTGGAGGACGCCCTGAACCCCTCCTACAACCTCGGCGATCGCTACGCCGACGCGGGGGCCCCCGCGGGGAACAACCGCTACGTCCCGGGGGAGGATACGGTCACGGTCGACCGGGAGGGGGACGGCCGGTACGCGGGGTGGTCGGGGCGGTTGCGGGGTCAAACGGGAGCCTTCTCGCACAAGTACGTCCTGCGGGTGGAAGACGAGTCCGCCAAGATCAACGTCAACGGGGGCCCGGGGTGGAACGCGCAGCTGGTCCGGATCCTCGACGTGCTCGGCGAGCAACCCGAGGTCGGGATCGCCGGCCTGGGGGCGCTCGTCGTCGGGAACCGCCCGCCGGGGGGATACGCCGGCGTGACGGATCTGCAGGGGACGATCGAGACGGCTCTCGGGACGACCACGCGGGACCTCTCCCCCTACCTGACGACGTCGAGCTGGGTCGACCCTTCCGTGGTGCACCCCAACGTCCGAGAATTCGGGGGGGAGAGATTCTATCCGTTCTTGTGTCCCGCCGAGGTCAAGTGGACACGCGGCCCTCTGTCCCTGGAGGAGGGGGGACGTCCCCCCGTGAACTTGAACGTTGCCCCGCGAGCGGTCCTCGTGGCGCTCCTGCAGGATCTCCGAGGGATCAGCTATGCCCGCGGCGCCGACCTCTGGATGTATGCGGCTGCCTACTCGATCCCCCCCGCCATGGCGGGGCAGATTGCCGACGCGATCGTGGAGCGCAGAACGACGGACCGCTTCGACTCCTGGGGGGAGTTCGGCGCGTTCTGCGACACCCTGGTCCCCGGGAAGATCCAAGGGATGACGGGAGGGACCTACAACGACGGGGGGAACCTCTGCGGTGCCGACCTTCTGAAAGCCAATTTCGACCCGAACACCCACCTGAACAAGCAACTGCCGGACCAGATCGCGTGGCGTTGGATCGACAAATCGGACCTCGCCACAGGGTCCACGGAGGGGAGCCTCGACCCCACGGGGGCGTTCTCGATCTCCTCGCTCGGGACCGTCCGGGACGCCCGCGCGGACCGGGCCGCCGAGTCGCTCCAATACCAGGTCCTGGAGATGTTCCGGCTCGTGCGGCACACCACGCAGAAGGATTTCGTCGCGGGCCGGGCGCTCGGCGACTCCCCGCGGTGGCTGTCGGCGGCCGGCGGCGGGGCCCTCACCACGGGCGCGGCCGCCGGATGGGGAGGATCCCCCGGTGTCGGTCTCGCCGCGATCACGCATCCGTGCCCGGTCCCGGCGCTCCCGGCTCTTGCCGCGGATTTCGACGGGCAGGTCGCCCTGGCCACTGTCGACACGGAGCCCCTCGCCCCGATGGCCGGGACGACGCTGATGTTCCTGCACCACTTCGACGACGGATGGGACGCGGACGTCGGGAACCCCGCCGGGCGGATCGCGGACCCGTCCCTGCAAGACGCGTCCCTGCAGACGAACCCGGCCACCAGCGTGTGGCCCGCCGACCCTGCCGTGCGCGCCGGCACCCTGCAGCCGGACGGGGCGTTCATGCAGAGCGCTCGCATCCCGGCCTTCACGGCACCGGGCAACCTCCCGGCGGCGGAGACCGTCATGCTGGGAAAGGGAGAAACGGCGATGTCGAACCGCGGCGCGATCAGCCTCTGGGCAAAGGTGGATGCTCGCGTCTGCCGCGCGGGCCCGGTGGGGATGTTCTCGCGCGTGCGGCAGGACCCGGCGTCGGTATTTGTTGGTATATGCGAATCACAGAGCATCCTTCTGGGAAGGACGGCGCAGGAGCAATGGGGGATGCTCGTCGAGAACTCCCTGAACGTGAACCCGGACCAGGGGACAGGAACCGAGAGGCAGTTCCACACGCGATTCGCGCCCAATCCCAATACGCTGCTCCCGGACGCCAGGTGGGTTCTCGTTACGGCGCAGTTTGACACGAAGGTCGCCTCGACGTCCGAGGATCTGTACTTCCATGTTCAGGGGATCCGCGGGACGGGGACCGACGACCCGATCAACGAATACCCGGACCCGTTCGACATCGTGTTGGGTGAGGACTGCCTGGCCACCAGCGAGGAGATGTCCCTGGGGGGCGGTGTCTGGGGGGGGTCGAGCCACGTTGCGGATGAGCTGGCGATCTGCGATCTTGGGACCGACCCTACCCAGGCCCGCACCAACGCGCAAAACTGGCACATGGCCCGGTACGCCGCCGGCCGCTACTACAAGGGGAACGACGGCGCCTTCCTCTCCCCGGTGATCGAACCCGCGCCGGGGGCGCAGGCCCGCCTCGCCTACGCACGCTGGACCGCCTACCTCCCCGGGGAGGCCCGGCGGGAGATCGCGGTCGCGGGAAGTTCCGGCGGCCCGCCGGCCGAGGGACAGCCCCGGATCCTGGACGCGACCCTCCTCGAATCGCGCGTGGATGTGGATCTCATGGACGAGGCGGGGACGACGATCGTACGTCCCCTGGCGCAGGGGACGGACCGGGGGGCGGTCCCGTCCCGCTTCCGGTACCGCGTCACGTTCCGACCGACGGAGAGCGCCGCCTGGAACGCCCCGAACTATCGCCAGCACAACCCGGTCCTGGAGACCCCGGTCTTCGACGACATCACGCTCGCCTATGTCCCCCCGGGCGCCACGCGGGTCCTCTCCTGGGAGGAGCGGCAGTGAGATCGGGCGGCGCCCAGCGGCAATCGTCCTGGCGGAGAGGGTAAGATCCCGAGGGTGGCGCGTCGGCGGACATCCTGGGTCCTTGCGGCCGCGGGGGTTGTGTTGCTGGCGGGCCTGCAGGTCCCGCTCTCCGGGAAGATTCCTGGACCGCCCGTGCCGCCGGGCCCTTCCCCCGGTGTCCACCACGGTCCGCCGCCGGAGGCTGGCGACGAGATGGTCGGTTGCAGGACCGAGAACGCGAAGCACTACAGGCATCGCGACGGAGTCCACGGGATCGGCGTGTTCCACGCGGGAGCGATCCATTACCGGGACCCCTCGGGACTCTGGCAGGATATCGATACGACGGTCCGCCCGACGTGCTCATCCGTGGAGGGGCCCCGGGAGACGGGGTTCCTCGGGGCTCTGTCCCATCGGGACCCAGTCCCGTGGGGCATCGCCTTCCCCCCCCCCCCCAAAGCCGGTGGGACCACGAGATGCGCAAGGCGCCGTACCAGGTGGCGTACCACGCCCGGTGCGGGGAAGAGCCGTTCGCGCGGTATTCGAGGGACGGCTCCTGGATCGAGTTCGCCCTGGCAGGGGGGAGGCGGACGGAGGGGCGACTCCGCGATCCGGAGCCGGATGGGACGCAGCACCGGATGCGGTACGCGAACGCCGTGGGGCCGGGTCTGGACCTGGAGCTGACGACGCGGATGCGCTCGTGGAGCAAGGATGTCGTGATCCGGTCCATGGAGGGGATCCGGGGCGATGCCCTGGAGGTGGACTTCCCGTTCCGGCTGTCAGGGGATCTGGATGTCGTGATCGAGGGGGTCGTCTGGGATCGCGAACACCCCGTGACGACGCATGGGAGTGTTCTATTCCGGGACCGGAAGAGCGGCTCGATCCGTTTCCAGGCGCTTCCTCCGGAGGCGATGTGTGACACTCCCGTCCCCCGTTTTGCGGCTCCCGTCTCACTCACGTTCCATCATCGTTGGAACGGTCGCGAAAACACCCTGGTGATGACCAAGAGGATCGAGACGGCGTGGATCCGCCCCGACCTCCTTCCCGTGCGCGCCGACGTGACGTTGACGGCTACGCCGCCGACCTCTGATGGGAAGACGACAAAAGAAAGTTCATCCGATTCCTACGAGACCACAAGATCGGCAGCTGCCGGTGATACCAGCAGCACGGCTAGCGTGCAGGTTGGGCAAGCA